>ONWY01000132.1 GCA_900321665.1 uncultured Eubacteriales bacterium | reverse complement strand
GCAAAGCAAACTTTTTGGGGAGAGGAGAAATAAACGAAGCAACATTAAAGGATTTGCTCGCAAATTCTTTCTGTTGTGTAGTTTGTTTCGACGAGGGTGAGGGTGTTCCCTCCCCCAATTTTTGCGAAGCAAAACATCGTTTGCACACAGTGCAACTTCATTTGCGCTATAGCGCAACTTCATTTGCGCTATAGCGCAACATCGTTTGCCGCAGGCAACTTCTTTCGGCATACAGTGCCGCTGCTTCGCCACCACCATTCTTCTTTCTTCTTTTTTCTTTCTTCTTTGCTCGCGCAGCGAGCCTGCGCCATAGTCTTGCAATTTTATTTCAATTCCATTATAATATACTATTATGAAAACTTGTGATTTACATACCCATTCAAATTTTTCTGACGGCTCCTTATCGCCGCGCGAGTTGGTCGCCCTTGCCAAGCAGCAGGGGCTGCGTGCGCTTGCGCTGACCGACCACAACACCACCAAGGGCTTGGCGGAGTTTACGGCGGCGGCTGACGAAGCAGGTTTGCAGGCGGTGCCCGGCTGCGAATTTTCCACCCAACACCATGAGCAGGAGCTGCACATCTTAGGGCTTTTTATGCCCGCGCAATCCTATGTGGAGATTGAGGACTATGTGGAGCTGATGCACATCGCAAAGCACCGCTCCAATGAAAAGCTGCTTGCAAGGCTCAACGAGGGCGGCTATGCGCTAAATTATGATGAAATTGCCGCGCTGACGGATGCGGATGAATTTAACCGCGCCCATGTGGCACGCATGCTGGTCATGAAAGGCTATGCCACGGATACCGACGATGCCTTTTCCCGCTTTTTAAGGAAGAGCTGCGGGTACTACACCCCTGCCAAAAAGCTCGGCTCGCTTGCCACCATTCGCTTTATCAAAGCCAACGGCGGTGTGGCAGTGTGGGCACACCCGTTTTTCAATGTGGATGAAGCGTGGGCGCGCACCTTCCTGCCGGAGGCGGTCGAAGCGGGGCTTGACGGTATGGAGGTGCTCTACTCCACCTACACCCCGGAGCAAACCGCGAGCGCGAAGGCACTTGCCGACCACTTCGGTATTCTCTACTCGGGCGGCTCGGATTTTCACGGTGCAGCCAAGCCGAAAATCAGCCTCGGCACAGGCTTGGGCAACTTAGAAATCCCCTACAGCTACTACGAAAAATTAAAAGAAAAGCGACAATAACAAAATGAAAAAACAAGCAAACACAGCCGAAGCGCAGTTTCGCAAGATGACCGAAACACCGGTGAGCCGCCTCATTGCCACCTTGGCGGTTCCGACCGTTATCAGCATGATGATAACGATGATTTACAACGCTGCCGACACCTACTTTGTTTCCAAAATCGGTGTCAGCGCCAGCGGTGCGACGGGCATTGTCTTTTCACTGATGGCGATTTTGCAGGCATTCGGCTTTATGTATGGCCACGGCGCCGGCTCGATTATCAGCCGCAAGCTCGGGGCGAAGGAAATAGAAGCGGCGCGCGTGTACTGCACAAGCGCTTTTTTTCTCGCGCTCGCAACAGCGCTGGTCATCACCGTGGCGGGCACCGTTTTTCTCACCCCGCTGATGCGCCTGCTCGGCTCTACCGATACCATCCTGCCCTATGCAAAAGACTACGGTCTGTATATCCTCTTAGCCGCGCCGGCGATGGCGACCTCCTGCGTGATGAACAACATCATGCGCTACGAGGGCATGGCAAAGCTCGCGATGGTCGGCATGTGCACCGGCGGCATACTCAACATTTTTCTTGACCCGCTGCTCATTTTCGCCTTCGATTTAGGCATTGCGGGCGCCGGGATTGCCACTGCGCTTTCTCAATACATCAGCATGGGCATCCTCCTTGCCTTTTTCCTGCGCAAGAAAACACAAAGCCGAATCGCCCTGCGCTACCTCTCGCTCAAGCCGCGCGTGGCGTGGGAAATCATCAGTGTCGGCGCGCCGAGCTTTGCGCGGCAGGGCTTAAACTCGGTATCAACCATGATACTCAATGTGCAGTGCGCACCCTTTGGCGATGCGTGCATAGCCGCGATGAGCATTGTGGCAAAGATTATGATGTTTATTTTCTCCATTTGCATCGGTATCGGGCAGGGGTTTCAACCGGTTTCCTCTTTCAATTACGGTGCCAAAAAATACGCTCGCGTGCGCGATGCGCTACGCTTCCTTTGGGTGTTTGCGACCATCGTGGTCAGCGCGGTTTCCGCTGCCTTTTTTGTGGCGGCACCGCACATTGTGGCGCTCTTTCGCGATGAGCCTTATATCGTGGAAATCGGCAGCGCGGCGCTGCGCTACCTGTGCATTTCCATGTGCCTGATGCCGACCATCATGGCGGCGAATATGACCTTCCAAAGTGTCGGCATGCGCGGCAAGGCATTTTTCCTCGCCTGCGCGCAAAACGGGCTGTTTTTTATTCCGCTCATCCTCATTTTGCCGCCGCTGTGCGGGCTTACCGGCATCGAAATCGCGCAGCCGATTGCCTTTGCGGTATCGGCAGTGGTCGCCGTGCCGTTTTTGGTAAGCTTCAGCAAGGAGCTGCGCGAGCGAATGTAGAATGTAGAATTGTGGTGGCGAAGCAGCGGCACTGTATGCCGAACGATGTTGCCTGCGGCAAATGAAGTTGCCTGCGGCAAACGATGTTGCCTGCGGCAAACGATGTTGCCTGTGGCAAACGATGTTGCCTGCGGCAAACGATGTTGCGCTATAGCGCAAATGAAGTTGCACTATGTGCAAACGATGTTTTGCTTCGCAATACTTTTCGGGGTCCCCATTTTGTCCGCTTTGCTCTATTAGTTATTGATGAAAGTAAATTGGATGTTCAATTTGACCTCTTCTTGTCGCCCCTTGATGAGGGGAGGTAAATTGGATGTTCAATTTGACCTCTTCTTGTCGCCCCTTGATGAGGGGAGATGTCACGAAGTGACAGAGGGGTAGATACTGCAACTAAACACTAAACCCTACACACTAAAAACTGCTCGCTTTGCGAGCCTGCCGACAGCCAGCAGCCAACAGCCAGCAGCCTTGCATTATAATGCTAAACACTAAACACTGTTCGCTCCGCGAACCTGCCGACTGCCGACCGCCAGCAGCCAGTCGCCAGCAGCCAGCTGCCTTGCATTATATGACTACCCCTCCGTCACGCTAACGCGTGCCACCTCCCCTGACAAGTGGAGGCGTTAAGAGGTGGCAAGGCTGCGCCTTGCATTATAATGCTAAACACTGTAATCCGACGGTAAGCTTCGCTTGCCGCCTTTTCAATATACTTTAAAACTAATATATAAATCATTATAATTTATATTGACTTTAGCGCACTAAAGTGATAAAATACGAAAGTAATTTATAGAAGGATTGGTATATTTTATGCAAAACTATCGCAACGAAGCGACCGACACTTTAATCCGTGCCATTTTAAACATGGAAAATGCCGAGCAGCTGTATTCCTTTTTTGAGGATGTTTGCACCATTAACGAGTTCAAAGATATGGCGCAGCGCTTTGAAGTGGCGCTGATGCTTGAGGAAGGCAAAAACTACCAGCAGATTGCGGCAAAGACCAATGTCAGCACAGCCACCATCAGCCGCGTCAGCCGCTGCTTGAATTACGGCAACGGCGGATACCGCTGCGCAATGGAAAACCTGAAAAAAGGAGGCAAGTAAAGCAAGCTTTGCTTTATTCCGTGCTATGGAAAATGTATATTTAAAAGCGGAGGAGAAGGTCATCTTTTCCCTGCGCGCGCTCTATAGCGGCTACGGCTACAGCCGCTATAAGATGAACAAATTTGAGGAATACGATTTGTATGTGCGCAATAAGGACTTCCTGCTCTCGGATGCCGTTATTACCTTTACCGATACCAACGGCAAGCTGATGGCGCTCAAGCCCGATGTCACCCTCTCCATTATCAAAGACAGCGAGGATACGCCCGCGGCGGTGCGCAAGCTGTACTACAACGAGAATGTTTACAGAATTTCCAAAACCACCGGCTCTTTTAAAGAGATTATGCAGGTGGGGCTCGAGTGCATCGGCGATGCGGATGATTACTGCATTTATGAGGTGCTGATGCTCGCGGCAAAGAGCCTGTTGACTGTCTCCGACAGCTCGCTTTTGGCAATCTCGCACATGGGCATTCTCTCCGATATCATCGATTCGCTCTCGCTCACAGGCGCCCAAAGTGCAGCGGTGCTGCGCTGCGTGGAGGAAAAGAATGTGCACGATTTGGAAGCGATGTGCCGCGCCTGCGGTGTGGAGAGCGCCTCGGTGCAGCTGCTCAAGGACTTAATCGGCATCTACGGCACACCCGCCACGGTGCTCCCGCAGCTCGAGCGCATATTAAAAAATACCTGCGCTTGGGATTCCTACAAGGAGCTGGAGCAAACACTCGCGCTTGCCGAAGGCAGTGATATTGAGCAGTACCTGCGCATTGATTTTTCGATTATCAACGATTTAAAATACTACAACGGTATCATTTTCAAGGGCTTTATCGAGGGCATTGCCACAGCCGTGCTCTCGGGCGGTCAGTACGATAAGCTGATGCGCAAGATGAAGCGCAAAACCGGCGCGGTGGGCTTTGCACTCTACCTCGACCAGCTCGAGCGCTTCTACCCGCGCGAGGAAAGCTACGATACCGATTATGTGCTCCTTTACGGTGAAAACGAGAGCGCAAAGGCTGTCTGCGAAGCGGTGCGCGCCTACAGCAAAAAGGGCGCGGTGCTTGCCGTGCGCAAGCTGCCGGGGTCGCTGAAATACAAAACGCTGCTCAAGCTCGCAGGCGGAAAGGTGGTGGAAGCCGATGGCATATCTTAACATTGCGCTGCCCAAGGGGCGGCTCGGCGAGAAGGCATATACCATGCTCAAAGCCGCGGGCTACGGCTGCCCTGCCATTGAGGAAAGCGGCCGCAAGCTGATTTTTGAAAACGAGGCGCTCGGCGTGCGCTACTTTTGGGCAAAGCCCTCCGATGTCGCGATATATGTAGAGCGCGGTGCGGCGGATATCGGCGTCACGGGCAAGGATATCCTGCTCGAGTACCGCCCCGATGTTTACGAGCTGCTCGATTTGGACATCGGCAAGTGCAAAATGTGCGTTGCCGCCAAGGAAAGCTTTCGAGATGATAAGACACGCACGCTCACCGTCGCGACCAAGTTTACCAACATCGCCAAAAATTACTTTGCCGCACGCGGCAGAGATATTGACATAGTCCACCTCAACGGGTCGATAGAAATCGCCCCCATCATTCGGCTTTCCGATGTGATTGTGGACATTGTGGAAACCGGCACCACACTCAAGGAAAACAACCTTGTGGTCTTTGATGAGGTGCTCGATATTTCCGCAAGGCTTATCGCCAACAAGGCAAGCTACAAATTTCACCATGCACAGATGGAAGAACTGTGCGCAAAGCTCCGACAAAAGCAATAGAAAGGTAAAAAGATGATTCAGATTTTAAAATTCGGCGAAGTGGATAAGCGCGATATTTATGCCGCTTTAAAGGAATACTGCTTAAAGTTTGACGGTGCGGCACTCGATTCGCTCGCAGTCAGCGAAGCGGAAATCGACGCGGCGATTGCGGCGGTCGAGCCGGAATTTATCGAGATACTTAAGAAAGCGGCAGCCAATATCCGCCACTTTCACAGCGCGCAAAAGCGCAATTCCTTTATCATCAACGACAAGCCCGGCGTTGTCATCGGGCAAAAGGTCATTCCCGTTGACCGCGCGGGGCTCTATGTACCCGGCGGCACAGCCGCCTACCCCTCCACCGTGCTGATGGATGCCATCCCCGCCAAGATTGCGGGCTGCAAAGAGGTGGTCATTGTCACCCCGCCGGCGCGCGACGGCTCGGTCAACCCCGCCATTTTGGCGGCAGCGCGCATTGCAGGTGTCGACCGCATCTTTAAGGTCGGCGGCGCGCAGGCGATTGCGGCGCTCGCCTTTGGCACCGAGAGCATCCCGCAGGTTGATAAAATCGTCGGCCCCGGCAATGCCTTTGTCGCAGAGGCAAAAAAGCAGGTGTTCGGCACGGTTTCGATTGATATGATTGCAGGCCCGAGCGAGATTTTAATCATCGCCGACAGCGGCAGCAACCCGAAGCATTTGGCAGCGGATTTGCTCTCGCAGGCGGAGCACGACAAGCTTGCAAGCGCAGTCTTGATTACCGACAGCGAGGCGCTTGCGCAAGCGGTCAGCGCCGAGATTGAAGCGCAGCTTCCCCTGCTCGAGAGAGAAGAGATTGCGCGCGCTTCGATTGACCAAAACGGCAAAATCATCGTTTGCAAGGATATTGCGAGCGCGATTGCCGTTTCCAATGAAATCGCTCCCGAGCACTTGGAGCTGTGCCTCGATAATCCCTTTGATTACTTAGACAGTGTGCGCCACGCAGGCTCGGTCTTTATGGGCAGGCACTGCCCCGAGGCGCTCGGCGACTACTTTGCAGGCCCCAACCACACCCTGCCCACCGGCGGCACGGCACGCTTTTCAAGCCCGCTGTCGGTAGATGACTTTGTCAAAAAGATGCAGTACACCTACTACACCCCTGCCGCTCTCGGCGAGGTGGCGCGCGATGTTGCATTTTTTGCCGGAAAGGAAGGCTTAACCGCCCACGCCAAAAGTGCCGTGGTGCGCTTAGAAGAGAATGAGTAAATTTACAAGCAGCAGGCTGCGCGGCCTTGTGCCCTACACACCGGGCGAGCAGCCGAAGGAGCAGCAATATATCAAGCTCAATACCAATGAAAATGCCTATGCCCCGCCCGCAGGCGCGGCGCGGTATTTACAAAGCGCTTTGGAGCACGCGCAGCTCTACCCCGACCCGGAGTGCACGGTGCTGCGCCGCAAGATGGCGGCGCTGACCGGGCTGCATGAGGATGAAATCATCTTCACCAACGGCTCCGATGAAATACTCAACTTTGCCTTCATGGCATTTTGCGATGCGGATACCGGCGCAGCATTTCCCGATATTACCTACGGCTTTTACCCGGTGTTTGCAGCGCTCAACGGCGTGCCGTATGCGGAAATTCCGCTGCGCGAGGATTTCACCGTCGCCGTGGAGGATTACTGCCGCATCGGCAAAACAATTTTTCTTGCCAACCCCAATGCGCCGACAGGGTTGAGCTTAAGCAAAGCGGACATTGAGCGCATTTTAACCGCCAATCCCGACAATGTGGTGGTGATTGATGAAGCGTATGCCGATTTCGGCACTTGGAGCGCGGTAGAGCTTGTGGATAAATACGAGAATCTTCTTGTAACCGGCACCTTCTCCAAATCCCGCTCCGGCGCAGGGCTGCGCTTGGGCTACGGCTTTGCAAGCGCCGCGCTTATCAAAGATTTAAATACCATTCGCTTCGCCACCAACCCTTATAACATCAATGCGCTGAGCATGGCTGCGGGGCTGGCGGTGCTCGAGGAGGAAGCCGCCACACGCGCCGCGTGCGAAGCGATTAAAAAAACGCGCCGGCAGGCGATTGAAGCCTTTCGCGCGCTCGGCTTTGATTGCACCGATTCACAGGCAAACTTCATCTTTGTCAAGCACCCGCATATCGGCGGCGAGCGCCTGTATCGGCTTTTGAAGGAGCGCGGCATTTTGGTGCGCCACTTCTCCCCCGAGCGCATCAAGGACTATAACCGCATCACCATCGGCACCGAAGCGCAAATGCAGGTGCTGCTAAATACAGTAAAGGATATATTAGATGATGAGAACTGCACAAGTAAAACGAACAACGAATGAAACCGCTATCGCGCTCAACCTGTGCCTTGACGGCAGCGGCAGGAGCGAGATTCAATCGGGCTGCGGCTTTTTGGACCACATGCTCACCCTCTTTGCCAAGCACGGTCGCTTCGATATCAGCTTGCAGTGCAAGGGCGATACCGAGGTGGATTACCACCACAGCGTGGAGGACATCGGCATTTGCCTGGGCAAGGCATTCCGCGAGGCGCTCGGCGAGAAGAAAGGCATCGTGCGCTACGGCTCGTGTACCCTGCCGATGGATGAGAGCCTGATTCTCAGCGCGGTGGATTTGTCGGGCAGAGCTTACCTCGGCTTTGATGTGGCAATTCCCTCCTACCGCGTCGGCGATTTTGATACGGAGTTGGTGGAGGAATTTTGGCTCGCCTTTTGCAGAGAGTGCGGCGCGAATGTGCACCTCAAAATGCTTGCGGGCAAAAACACCCACCACATCATCGAGGGCATTTTCAAATCCGCGGCGCGCAGCCTGAGGCAGGCAGTGGCGATTGACCCCGATTTCAGTGATGAAATCCCCTCCACCAAAGGAGTGCTCGCATGATAGTGATTGTCGATTACGGTGTCGGTAACCTCTTTTCGCTGCAAAGCTCCTTTGCCGCCATTTCCGAGCAGGTCGTTGTCAGTGCCGACCCTGCGGTCATCTCCCGCGCACAGAGGATTGTTTTGCCGGGTGTCGGCGCGTTTGCCGATGCGGCACAAAAGCTCGAGCGCTCCGGCTTGGGCGCGCTGTTAGTGCGCCTGGCGGGCGAAGGCAAGAAGATTTTGGGCATTTGCCTTGGCATGCAGCTGCTGTTTGAGCAAAGCCGCGAGTTTGGCACGCACAAGGGCTTGGGGCTTATCCCCGGCTCGGTGGAGCCGATTGCGCCGGAGGTAGATGCAAGCTGCAAAATCCCCCACATCGGTTGGAACAGCCTCTCGCTGCACGGCGACAGCCCGCTTTTTCGCGATACGAAGGAGGGCGCATATGTCTACTTTGTGCACTCCTATTATGCCAAGACAGATGAAAAGTACATCACCGCGACCACGCACTACGGTGTGGAGCTGACCGCCGCGGTGCAAAACAAAAATGTTTACGGTTGCCAATTTCACCCCGAAAAGAGCGGTGAAGAGGGCTTAAAGATACTGCGCGCTTTTTGCGCCGAGGAGGAATAAGATGCTGCTGTTTCCGGCAATTGATTTAATAGAGGGCAAGGCAGTGCGCCTGCTCAAGGGGGCATATGAAAAGATGACTGTCTACAGCGATACCCCCGCCGCCGTTGCGCTCGATTTTAAAAAGCAGGGCGCGGCAGCGATTCACCTGGTCGATTTAGAGGGTGCCAAGAGCGGCACCACCCCAAACCTGGAAACCATCACCGCCATTAAGCGCCAAAGCGGCTTGTTTTGCGAGGTCGGCGGCGGTATCCGCAGTATGGAAACCGTGCGCCGCTACTTAGATGCCGGCATTGACCGTGTTATTTTAGGCACGGCGGCGGTGCAAGACGAAGCGTTTTTAACACAGGCGCTTGCGGCATACGGTGAAAAAATCGCAGTCGGTGTGGATATCAAGGGCGGCTATGTCGCCATCCGCGGGTGGACGGAGACCTCCGCGCTCGAAGCGCACGCGTTTTGCAAGAAGCTCGAAGCGCTCGGGGTAAAAACCATCATCTGCACCGATATTTCCAAAGACGGGGCGATGGAAGGCACCAACCTGCAGCTGTATAAAGACTTGCAAAGCAGCCTGCAGCTAAACATCACCGCTTCGGGCGGTGTTTCCTCGCTCGAGGATGTGCGCCGCCTGCGCGCGATGGAGCTTTACGGCGCAATTATCGGCAAGGCATACTACACCGGCGCTATTGATTTAAAGCAAGCAATAGAGGTGGCAAAGTGATTACAAAAAGAATTATCCCCTGCCTCGATGTCAAAGACGGCAGGGTTGTAAAGGGTGTAAATTTTAAAGGCTTGAGCGATGTTTCCTCCCCTGTGGAGCTGGCGCAGCTTTACAGCGCCGGCGGGGCGGATGAGCTGGTGTTTTACGACATCACCGCTTCGAGCGACGGCAGAAAGATTTTCACCGATATATTAAAGCAAACCGCCGCAAAGGTCTTTATTCCGCTATGTGTGGGCGGCGGTATCTACAGCGTGGAGGATTTCGAGCGCGTGCTCTCGTGCGGCGCGGATAAAGTGAGTGTCAACTATTGAAGAGGGCGCGAAGCTTTACGGCAGCCAATGTGTTGTGCTCTCGGTCGATGTCAAGCGTGTTGACGGCAGCTACCGCGTCTTTGCCAAGGGCGGCAGAGAAAACACCGGCATGGAGGCGCTCGCGTGGATAGAGCGCGGCGTGGCGCTGGGCGCGGGCGAAATCGTTGTCAACTCCATTGATACCGACGGTGTCAAAAACGGCTTTGATTTGGAGCTGCTCGCCGCAGTTTGCGAGCGGGTCAATGTGCCTGTGATTGCCTCCGGCGGCGCCGGGTGCATCAGCGACTTTGTAGAGCTGTTTCAAACATTGCCGCAGGTGGATGCCGGCTTGGCAGCCTCCATTTTCCACTTCGGCGAGGTGGATATCGGCGATTTAAAAAGAGAGATGTACCGCAACGGTATTCCCACAAGAATATAAAGAAGAGGTTCCATATGATACAGATTGATGAATTGAAATTTTCAAACGACGGCTTAATTCCCGCCATCGTCACCGATTATGCCACGGGAAAGGTGCTCATGCTCGCATACATGAACCGCGAGAGCCTGCAAATCTCCATGCAAAAGCAGCTGACCTGCTTTTGGAGCCGCTCGCGCGGCGAGCTGTGGCTGAAGGGTGAAACGAGCGGCAATTACCAGCACATTATCTCCATCGCGACCGATTGCGACCGCGATACCCTGCTGGTGAAGGTGAAGGCAGACGGCCCCGCCTGCCACCTCGGCACCGAGAGCTGCTTTGCCTACCCGCTGTATGAAGCGGAGGAAACAGAAGCGTTTTCCTTTGAAGCGCTCATGCAGCTCATCGAGGGCAGAAAAACGCAAAAAAAGGAAGGCTCCTATACCACCTACCTGTTTGAGAAAGGGCTCGATAAGATACTCAAAAAGGTCGGCGAGGAAAGCACCGAGGTCATTATCGCCGCCAAGGCGCAGGATAAAAAGGAAACGATTTATGAAATTTCCGACTTGGCGTATCACATCATGGTGCTGATGATTGAAAGCGGCATCACGATAGATGATATCAAAAAGGAGCTCGCCTCGCGCCATGTGATAGATAAAAAGATTAAACAGGAGAAAATGACCTGATGCACTTTTCGGACTTTCATACCCACACCTGCTTTTCGGATGGCAGCGACACCCCGGAGCAAATGGTGCGCGAGGCAATTGCGCGCGGTATGGCGCAGCTCGGCATCTCCGACCACTCCTTCACCGCCTTTGACACCGGCTATTGCCTGCCGCCCGAGAAAACGCAGCAGTACAAAGCTTCGCTGCAAGCGCTAAAAGAAACCTATGCCGGTAAAATCGAGCTGTTTTGCGGCATGGAGCAGGATTATTACAGCGCAATTCCCGCTACGGGCTATGATTATGTGCTCGGCTCCGTGCACTATGTGCAATGCGGCGCGGAATATGTGCCCATTGATTTAAGCGAGGAGATTTTTGCATCGCTGATTGAGCGCCACTTTGGGGGCGACAGCTACGCACTGTGCGAGAGGTATTACGAAACGGTGGCGGATGTGGTGGCAAAAACGCAGTGCGATGTCATTTCCCACTTTGATATCATCACCCGCTTTAATGCGGGCGGTCGCTTCTTTGATGAAACACACCCGCGCTATGTTGCCGCATATCGCGCGGCGGCAGATGCCCTGCTTGCAACCGGCAAGCCCTTTGAAATCAACACAAGGCTGATGGCAAGGGGTATGAGAGATTACCCCTACCCGCGCGCGGAAATCTGCGATTATATTGCCGCCGGCGGCGGCAGCTTCCTGCTCTCGAGCGACTCCCACCGCAAGGAGGAGCTGATGTTCGGCTTCGGTACCGTGCGCGCGCTTGCCGCGCAACGCGGCTGGAACATCCTGCACTCATTTAAAAATGTTCAAAACTAAAAATAGAATAAGAAATGAGCTGCCTCACTCTCGTGAGACAGCCTCTTTTTTTCTTTAAAAGCGGAAATCGCGCTTGCCTAAGTGGATATTCTCGATATATTCCTTCGCCAAGCGCCTTGCTTTTTCATTCGGGATTTTTTCAAGCTCCTCGCAAATGAGCGCTTCACCGATTTGCTTGGTTTCGGGAGAAGCGTAGTCCTCCAAAAATTCCTTCAAGGTCATCAGCGCATTCGGGTGGCAGCAATTGAGAATCTGCCCGGTTTTGCAAAGGCTCATAAAGCGTTCGCCGGTTCTGCCCTCGCGGTAGCAGGCGGTGCAGAAGG
>ONWY01000114.1 GCA_900321665.1 uncultured Eubacteriales bacterium | reverse complement strand
CAGCCGAAATAAGAGTATTCACACTTTCTCGCCTAAAATCCGATAATTCCAAGCTGCCGCCGTTATTTTTATATGCCGCATAGGTGCTTTTATCCATCTCACTGTTATCTGACGGGTAAAAGTAATCATCAAAATGGATGCCGTCCACATCATACTGCTCCACAATTTCCCGAATCCCGCTCAAAATCAACCTCTGTGCCTTTTTATCGGCAGGGTTGAGAAAGATATCCTTGCCGCTGAAAATCAGATGATTCGGATTATCTTTATACAACTCCACTGCAGGTGAAGCGGTATCCAAAGCACTGATTTCTTTCCCGAGTGCCACGCGATAGGGATTGACCCAAGCGTGAAATGAAAGCTTGTACCGATGGGCATAAGCGATGGCATTTGCCAGTAAATCATATCCCTCGGGGCAATTCTCGGAGAGAGGAAATATTTTTGAGGGGTAAAAAGCATCGCAAAAAGCGCGCACATGAAAAAAGACGGTATTGATACCCGCTTCGGAAAGCGCGGCAAACATTTTATCAAGTGCCTGCTTTGCCTGCTTCTCATTTAGCCCGAGGAACACAGAGCCGATTTCATAATAGGAAACCCAAACTGCCTTTAAGTCTTTAGAATAATTCACCTTCGGCTTTGCTTGCACCGCAGCGTTGTCTTTGACCTGCTTTTTTGCCGCACAGGCACTCATTTGAAACACTAAAATAAGAGATAAAAATACAAGCACTATCTTTTTCATAAAAAACCTCCTGTTTCAGGTAAAAATATCTTATTTCAATATATGAGAGCTTGTACACTTTTATGATTTTTAAAAAGGGTATGAAAAATAGATATTAGATATTGAAATATCCTTTAAACTGTGTTATAATTCTTCCTTGAAAGCACAAAAGTTTATTAAGGAGGTTTGAAAATGGCTATTAAAATCGGTATTTTGGGATATGGCAATCTCGGTAAGGGAGTAGAGGCTGCCATCAAAAAAAACGAGGATTTGGAGCTTGTGGCAGTGTATACCAGGCGCGCTCCGGAAAGCCTCAGCATCGCCACACCCGGTGCGGCGGTCAAGAGCATTGAGGTGCTCGCAGGCGGTAAGGAAGCAATTGATGTATTAATCATCTGCTCCGGCTCTGCAACGGATTTGCCGCAGCAGACCCCGCGCTTTGCAGCACTTTATAATGTTATCGATTCCTTTGATACCCACGCAAAAATCCCCGAGCACTTCGCTGCAGTCGATGCCGCAGCAAAAAATGCAGGAAAAATCGGGATTATTTCTTGCGGTTGGGACCCGGGTATGTTCTCTATCAACAGAGTATATTCCCTGTCTGTTTTGCCCGATGGTGAAGCATACACCTTCTGGGGCAGAGGGGTTAGCCAAGGGCACTCCGATGCGGTCAGAAGAATCGAAGGTGTCAAGGATTGCAGGCAATACACCGTTCCGGTGCCTGAAGCGCTTGAGGCTGTCAGAAGCGGCTCTAACCCGACATTGACCACAGCGCAAAAGCACACCAGAGAATGCTTTGTAGTGGCGGAAGAAGGCGCAGACCTTGCAAGGATAGAGAATGAAATCAAAACCATGCCCAACTACTTTGCGGACTATGATACCACGGTTCACTTTATTGATGAAGCGCAGATGAAGGCTGAGCATGCGGCTCTCCCCCATGGCGGCTCCGTGATTTACAGCGGCACCTCCTCCGAGGGCACAAAGCATGTGATTGAATACTCGCTCAAGCTTGATTCCAACCCGGAATTTACCGGCTCTGTGTTGGCGGCATTTGCAAGAGCAGCATACAAGCTCAACAAGGAAGGCGCCACCGGCGCAAAGACAGTGCTTGATATTGCACCCTCTTACTTAAGCGCAAAATCCGGCGAAGAGTTAAGAAAGCATTACTTATAATTTCATGATAAAAGAAAAAGCGGCTGTCGCAAAACAGCCGCTTTTTTGCTTTTTAATATTAGTTTGCAAAGATTTTGCTTTGAATGTAATTCTTTACATAGCTCGATTCATAGGGAGAATTCAACACTTTATTTGCCACGAAATTAACGCTGCGGTTAGAATACATTGAATCGTAAACAGTATAGGTTTCACCGGCAAAGCTATAGATAATATAGGGCCTTGCGATGTAATCATAATCCCAATTTTCGCGATTAATAGCAAGCACCACATTGAAGGTTCTCACCTCTCCGAGGGCGGTTTGGTACTTGGTATACTTACCGTTAATGACAGAGGTTGCAAACACATTATCGCCACCTAACACAAACTTTTTAATCTTGAAATAATCGGAGCGGGTATAGATATAGCCGAAATCAATAACCTCTGCGCCCTCAGGCACTGTCATCGACGCGCAGAAGCGTAATGCCTGCTTATCAAAATCGCCGTTATAATCAATGCGCAATGCAGCCCCGCGGTTGACATAATTATACGCGCCGTCTTCCCTGTCATAAGTATTAAAAGCAGCGGTCGGAATTTCAATGGTTTTTGCTTCCAATTCCTCCTGCTCGCAGACCTCACCCACTTGCTTTTCTCCCTGCGCATCCGTCACACAAGAAGCATACTTGCCGCAATGTCTCGTGCACTCGTAGTAAATCATGCCTTCCTCGCCATTGTCGGGCTCTTTGGTTTTGAGCACAAAATCGTGCCCGAGTGCACTAACCGGTTCGGTCTCCTCTTCAGTGCAAATCAAGCAATAACGCTCGTTGATACCCTCTTGCTCGCAGGTAGGCGCTGTTCTCACCGCCCATTCAGACCAAGAGTGACCGTATGCCGGTAGGGTTTGGGTTATCACTTCTTTACAACGGGTGCAAGTGGCAAATTTTTCGCCGTCTACCGTGCAGTTCGGATAACTCCTGATGGTCCAGCTTCTGAAAGTATGCCCTAAAGCTTCCACGGCTTCGGTTTTGCTTTCCCCGCAGCGCGCGCAGGTGAAGGTCTTGACACCCTCGCTTGTGCAATCGGGTTGAGTGGTGATAACACCCTCATTCCAATCATGCTCTAAAGCGGCGGTAAACTCGTCTTTATATTCACTATCACAATGCGCACAGCGATGCAGCACATAGCCTTGCTCGGTGCAGGTCGGCGGCACGGTGGTTGCGGTATACGAGTGGCCGTGCGGAGCGATTTCTTCGGTGTAGCTGTCGCCACAGCGAATGCAAGTGTAACGCATGATTCCCGGCTCGGTACAAGTAGGCTCCTGCGCAATCCCGTAGGAATAGGAATGCCCTAAGGCGGAGCCGCGGTCTGCAATCGTATTGGTGAAGCCGCAAGAGCATGTAGAGGTCTTAGTGCCATCCTCCGTGCAGGTTGCGTTATGATCGGATACATAGCTTAAAAAGCTATGCGACTCTTCGCTGAAGCGCGGAGTGAATACAACATCCTTTGTAATCCGCGGCATATCGGGAGACCATCCGTTAAAGACATAATGCTTTGTGGCGGTATAGTCCTTGGTTAAGTTGTCAGGCTTGGGAACCGATTGTCCGTATTTTAAAGAGCCGGAGGAAATTTCCTCTCCATCTTCATTTTGGAATTGGTAGGTATAGGTTGCATTCTGCAGGGTGATGGTTGTCTGCTCTTTAAATGTGGAAAATTCGGCATTGAGAGTCAACTGCGTATCTGCACCATCGGAAGAATTCGCATCACTGCTGACAAAAAGCTCTTTGCCGGAGATCGTCACGCCGGCATGATACTCTGTAAAGGAAAAGCCGGGGTCCTCGTGCCACACAATACCGTATTGGTCATACAAGCATGCATCAAAGGCGCTGCTGACCGGCTGCTCGCCGTTGCGCGGCACGGTGATGGAAGCAGCGGGTGTTTTGGTGTATACCAACCTGCTGACACGCGGCATTTTATCACTCGGGCAGGTGCCGCTGTTATACATATCACCCCAACCGCCTGTTTTGGAGGCGCTGTCGGAGCACAGGGTAATCCAGGAACCGGAGGTATTTTGCACCTCAAGGTAAACGGTATATTTCGCATTACCGAAACCGGCATGCCCTTTTTTGTAAAGATTCATATAGAAATAAGTCGGGAAATAATCGGTAGTATAGGTGACAACACTTTTGGAAGCATCGATGTCTCCACCACTCAAAAGGTTGGTCAGGTAGACATCGGTACCGTCGTCATAATCGGTAATGATATTTTTCTTTACCTTCTTTTGGTCAACAACGGTATTCGGGGAATCGACACCGTTGTTGGTCGCCCCTTTTAAGGTAAAATAACTCCGGTCACTATCATCGGATGTGCTGTCGAAATTATCGCCCACATTCACTTTTACGCGCCAAGTGTATTTTCCCGCTTCCACAGCCGAGGAATGCACGGCAAAAGCGGTTGCAAATGAAAAAAGAATGGCAACACAGCACAACACACTAATGAATTTTTTTGAAAGTGTGACAGTCTTTTTCATTATCCGAATACCTCCCAATTCCATAAAATCAAAACAAATTTATTACAATTATACAATATAGATTATATCATATTAAAAATATACTTGCAATACTTACAAAATTTATAACATAGTTAATTAATTATACGCATAGGAAGCTCTTTACAGGCGATACTAAAAAGGGTGATAGAAATTGTTAATATCATTTATTAGAGCCATTATCATTTATTTGCTTCTCATCGCCGCCTTACGCTTTACGGGCAAAAGGCAGATTGGCGAGCTGCAGCCGACCGAGCTTGTGATAACACTGCTTATCTCGGAAATTGCCTCCATTCCCTTAGAAGATACTGACAATCCGCTCTTTGCTGCGTTTATCCCGGTCATTATTCTGGTTTGTTTAGAGGTCATCATCTCAGGAATCAGCTTAAAATCCGCCAAATTCCGCAGGCTGTTTTCCGGCAAACCAATGATTGTTATCAATGAAGGAAAAATCGACCAAAAGGCGCTCAAAAGCACGCGTATTTCTGTTTCGGACTTATTGGATACGCTACGCTTAAAAGGGTATTTCGATGTCTGCGAGGTGAAATTTGCCGTGGT
>ONWY01000068.1 GCA_900321665.1 uncultured Eubacteriales bacterium | reverse complement strand
CTTATTTCTGTTTTTTTTCGCAGCATGGATTATTCCATATTGACCGAGATAAAGATCACATTCCTTATCATTATTACCACTTCTGTGCCTAAAATGAGTTGCCATAGAAAGGCTGTCTTGAGCTGCTAAATAAACCTCTTCTCCACAACAAATACAGTCATAACGAAAAGCCTCATTATTACTATTTAATGAAGCACTTTCAGCATCAACAATTGTTTGTAACAAAGTGTCAAAAGCCTTATCCATTTTTTAAACTCCAAAATAATCGACACGTCGGGAAAATCATCAATAAACTATATAATAATAAATTAAATATACCATAATGCACACGCAAATACAATAAAAACAGACAAAATTTGACATTTCATCGAATTTGAAAAAAATGAATTTTTTCAAAAAATGTGTTGACAAATTGAAAATATGTGGTATAATCATTATCGAACATTTGTTCGATATATGAAATTTGATGAACAACTTCATACCACCGGGACGGAATATTAGAGAAGCATTGATTGAGCTATCCGCTAAATGGGTAAGGATTGCGTGCGTGACCGGTTTTAAGCGTAGAGTCTGACATTAGATTAACAAGAGTTACTTTCCCTTTTCGGGGAGGGTTTATCTTGTCGGTCTTTTGTAAGGCTCTTTCTGTTTTTCCTAAATCTCTGACCGCCCGAAAAACAATTACCGCATATTTGTATTAAGTGAGGAGGAAATAGAACAAAGCACAAAAGTGCGGCTCCGAGAAGCCTTGATACTAAATATATAGAGAGGGCTTCATCAGCCGCCCGTACCTTGACAACCGAATGACCGTACGAAAGGGATATGCTTGCGATGACTTACCGCCGTAACGAGCGAGCGATACGCAGCCGAATGGGTGCAGGAACTTCTTTCGAGGAAAACGGCGAAACCTTTTCTTTTCACAATTTACATAGTCGTAGGCTTCAAAAGACGAATGGAAGTCTAAATTCAAGGCGAAGAAGGTGGTGAATAAATGAAATTTAAGAAAGGGGAACTCGCGGAACTCTACAAAGTGATGTTCACGGAGTATCCCGACATTCTTACTATCACACAAGTGCAAAAGATGTTAGGAGTCAGCAGACATCTTTCCTATGATTTGATAAAGGACGGGTACATTAACGGCATCAAAGTCGGCAATGCATTTCGTGTCCCCAAAATCAGTGTGATTAATTATGTTCTCGAAGTAGAACAGGAAAAACGAAAAGAAAAGGAGATTCATACAACTTGCAACAGAAACTAAAACTCGTGGATGCCGACACCTTGCTTTCCACGCCGATTGAAAAAACGCTTTTCATTGTTGAGGGTTTAATTCCGCAAGGTGTGTGCCTGCTCTGCGGCTCCGGCAAAATCGGCAAGAGCTGGTTAATGCTTTGGCTCGGCATCTGTGTGGCGGAGGGAAAACCGTTTTGGGAAATGCCGACCATGCAAAGTGATGTGCTTTACCTCTGCTTGGAAGACACCCTCACCAGAATTCAAAACCGCCTCTTTGAATTGGTGGATGAGGCACCGGAGGGCTTGCGCTTTGCCACAATGTGCGGCAAGCTCGGCGAGGGTTTGGAAGCACAAATCGCTACCGCTTTGAAGGACTTTCCGAAAACAAAACTCATCATAATTGACACGCTGCAAAAGGTCAGGAACACGGCAAACGCCGCCGGTAAAAGCGGCATTTATGCCAACGATTATGATGATATATCTTCCATCAAAAGGCTTGCAGATGAAAACAAAATTGCCATTATTTTAGTCCACCATTTGCGAAAAATGAAAGACACCTCCGACCCTTTTAATGAGATTTCCGGTTCCACCGGCATCACGGGTGCCGCCGATACCAACCTCATTTTAAAACGGGAAAGGGGCAAAGAAGAAGGCATCCTTTTGATTAACGGAAGAGATGTAGAGTTCCAAAAATTCACCCTCGCTTTTGAAAATCAGAAGTGGACTTTGATTGAAAAAAAGAATGCCGATGACATCCGAAAAGAAGAAATCCCCTCCTTCCTTTTTCGGCTCGTTGCTTTTATGAAAGGCAGAAAAGAATGGAGCGGAACCGCTACCGAACTCATTGCTGCAATGAGTGAAACGGAGACTTCCGTGAATGTTGTCAGCAAATTATTAGCCCGCTTTTGCGAAGAGGTTTTGTGTGCCAATCACATCACTTACAAGACCAAACGCACCGGAAAAAGCAGGCTGATTTTTTTAACGAATGACGATTATGACACCGATGACAGTGCGACAGGTACATAGCAAAAACACTGTCATTACCGTCACGGCTGTCATCCCGTCATGACAAATAAAACAGAGACGGGACTACAGGGAAAGACTTGTCTTGTACTGTAGCGAGCATAGGTTTTGTATATACCATAACAAAACCGCCGGCAAAAAGTGCCGAAAGGGGCAAGCCCCTGTAACCCCGTCATGACAAAAAGAAAGGACAAAAATGAAAGAAAACAGAGATTTTTTGATTCAAGTCAGAGTCACATACAAAGAAAAAAAACAGCTCAAAAATGCCGCAAAAAAATGCCACCTGACTCTCTCCGAGTACCTCCGAAAGGTGGGGCTTAACGCTCCCATTTCGGATTTTCCGACGGAAGATTACCGAGAAATTGTTACCCAATTAAAAGATTTAAAGGACTCGATTTACTCCGAGGATAGAGATTATTTGGAGTGGAAAGCGGGCGGCATTTGTGATTTGATGAAGCGACTTTATGCACAAAGGGTGGTGAAAAAGACACTTGGCAACGACGAAAATTTGGGCGATTAAGGACAGCCTGCTCCGTGTTTTAAACTACGCAGCCAACCCCGAAAAAACGGAGTACACCTCTTTAAAAAACTCCTTGCATTATTTAATGGATGAGGAAAAAACTGCTCTGCCGGAAGAAAAAGCTTTTGCCGTTTCGGCTGTCAATTGCTCGGTCGATAATGCTTTTGAGGAGATGATTACCATCCAAGAACGCTTTGGAAAAACCCGAGGGAATGTTGCTTACCACGCCTACCAAAGTTTTAAAACGGGAGAGGTTTCCGCAAGGCAATGCCACCGCATCGGCGTGGAGCTTGCCGAAAAAATGTGGGGTGATGAGTACCAGGTTTTGGTTGCTACCCATTACAATACGGGCACCTATCACAACCACTTTGTGGTAAACGCCGTGAATATGTGGACGGGTAAAAAGTTTAACTGCAACATGGCTACCTACTATCGGTTCAGAGATTATTCCGATGAGCTGTGTGAGAAGTACCGCCTCACCGTGATTCGAGAGCCCGGAGGAAAGACGCCGAGAAGCATTTACTTTGCCGAAAAAAGCGGAGCCCCCACCAAGTATAACCTGATGCGGCAGGCAATAGATGAAGCCGTAAAGGTGAGCACAAACATGAATGATTTCTTTAAAGCCATGCGTTTGCAGGGGTACTATGTTGACTTTGATGTGCGGCTCAAATATGCCACCATCAGGAGCATCCACTCGAAGAAAAACACCCGCATCTATCGACTGGGAGAAGGGTACAGTCGCCCCGCCATTCGGGAAAGAGTGCTGGCAAATCGGTACCGCTCAATGCCCGAGCGGACGAAAGAGCGAGAGAAATTTTATGCTTCCTTCTTGCTGCCGATTAAAAAGCATTATAAACTTGCGGGGAGTTTTTCTTCCCTCATGCCTCGCTCTTCCCTGTTGGCAGTTTACTACCACTACCTCTTCCTTATGGGTGCATTCAACAGACCACCGGAATACCAACCGCTTTCACCGGAAATGCGGGAAGCCTGCCGCAGAGTGGAGATGTATTCAAAACAAATCCGCCTTATCTCTCGCCAAAGCCTATCCTCTCTGCCGGAAGTGGAAACGTTTATAGAGAAAACGGAGGCAGAAATGGACACGGTAAAGAAAGCGCGCAACCAGATTTACAATCAGTTGCGGCGCTGCACCGATGAAGAGCAAATGCGCATTCTCAAAAAGAGAAGGGATGATAAAACGCAGGTGCTGAAACTCTTACGGGAAGACTTAAAAACCGCCCGTTCCATTCTCACGGAGTACCCGCAAATCAAAGATAATATGCTTGCCGAAAACAAAAGAAAGTGCGAACTCATTGAGCGAACGCAGCAACTCTCGCGGCAAAGAACAAGGTACCGCAGTTACGGTTATCCTCACGAAAGGTGATATATAGTCACTTGTGCACCGGTGGTGCACAAGTGACTGAAACCGCATGCTGCAACTTCTGTGCCGGTGGGACAGAAGTTAAAAAGCACCCCGCAATCACTTCGTTCCCGCCGGGGACGAAGTGAAATTGACCCCGGTGGTGTCGGTTTTCGGCAAGCCGTTAATTGAACTCGATGTTCCCTACTCATCGTCGCACATTTTACAAATTCGCACATGCAATTTATACTTAACCTGTCAAAAAACCTATCGGTTTTGTCTTGTACAAAAGTTTAAAAAAGATTGGAGGTATGCTATGGTAGCAGGACATTTACAGGAAAAAAGAGGTTTTTATTATATCGTTTTGAATTATATAGACCCCGAAACAAAGAAAAGAAAACAACCGTGGTTGCCCACCGGTTTGCCGGTAAAAGGCAATCGCAAGCAAGCCGAAGAAATGCTGATAAAAGCAAGGCAAAGTTTTGACCAACAGGACTATGCCATACAGCACGGAGCCATCTCCCCTAATATGCTGTTTTCCGACTTTATGGAAACTTGGCTCAAAATCATTAAAAATTCCGTTGCGGTGACAACCTACAGCACTTATGAAGGAATCACCAAAAAGAGGATTGTTCCCTATTTCAAAAAAGAAGGAATCACATTGAATAATTTGCAACCGGGACACATTCAGGCATTCTACCTGCAGGCAATGAATAAGGTCAGTGCGAGCACTGTTATTCACTACCATGCAGTCATTCACAAGGCACTCAAATATGCCGTGAAAATTGATTTGCTGGATTCCAACCCCGCCGACAAAATTGAGCGACCGAGAAAAGCGCGCTACATTGCCGACTACTATAACTTGGAAGAGCTCGAATAGTTCTTTGATGCTTGCAAAGATCACCGCATGGCACTCATTTACCAATTGACTGCCTTCTACGGGTTTAGGCGCAGTGAAGTATTAGGGCTTAAATGGGATTCGATTGATTTTGAGCGCAACATCATCGTGATTAAACACATTGTCACGGCAACAGAGATAAACGGCAAACGCACCATTGTGGAAGCGGACAGAGCAAAGACAAATTCCAGCATTCGCTCCATGCCCCTTGTCGGCGAGTTCAGAGAAAAGCTGCTTGCCCTCAAGGAGCAGCAGGAGAAAAACAAAAAGGTCTGCGGCAACTCCTACAACAAAAAGTACATCGGCTACCTTTTTGTGGATGAAATGGGAAATCTGCTCAAGCCCGATACTGTCTCAAATAATTTCAAAGACATTATCAAAAAGAATCATCTCAAGCCCATCCGCTTTCATGACTTGCGCCACTCCTGTGCTTCTCTGCTGTTGGCAAACGGTGTGCCGATGAAACAAATCCAAGAATGGCTCGGTCACAGTGACATCAGCACCACCGCCAACATCTATGCACACCTGGATTTTACTTCCAAGGTTTATTCCGCAAACACAATGGAGCATGTATTGAAGTTTCCGGAAGGTAAAATCACCACCGGTTGGTAAGCAAAAAACCGGTTGAAAAATAATGAAAAATACCGCCTTAGTGAGTTCAAAGTTATGGGTAGAAAGGTTCAGACTCTTTTAGTCTCTCGCTTGCTCTTTTCGGCTAATTTACTCGCTTTTTCTTTGCTTGGCGGCAGCCAAGCGGCATCAAAATCAAGCAAATTGTCTCGAAAACTTCTAAGCGAGAGATGCTTTGCAGTTTTGGTCTGCCTATTTTTTACTAAGGCAAGGAAAAAACGCAGGAATGCTTTCGCATTGCGAGGCTTTTTAACGCAGAATTAGTGAAAAAGAGGCGACCAAAACCTAAACGGTTTGAACCCTTCTACCCATGACATTTTGGCTGTTTTTGTGACTTTTAGGGGAGCAAACACGCAAGACATTCAAATTCGAGGGGGCAAAAAAATGAGCGTTTTCGCCTCACTTGCCGCCATCAAAAAAGAGTGATTTTTGCCTGCTCCAATTTTTTCGGAACGCGCAAAAAGCCCATGGTTACAGGAAATTTGAGCAAAAAAAGTACGGCCGAATTGATGACAATTCAGTCGTACCCTCTCTGGCGGAAGCGGTGGGATTCGAACCCACGAGCCCTTGCGGACTACCGCATTTCGAGTGCGGCTCGTTATGACCACTTCGATACGCTTCCGAATATTCTTTTTTTGCAGCCCTAACAGTATAGCACATTCTTTTGAAAAAAGCGAGAGAAATTTTAAAATTCTCTCGCTTTATCTTTTTTTATGCCGGAATCGGGCTGTTTCGGCTATGCCTTAATCTTCACTTTTACCTTTTCGTGCGCTGTTGTGACATGCTTTTTAAACAGTGCCGCAAAAATGAAAGCGATGTAATAAAAGCTTATACCTACTAAGTTCAGCAGCGCGCCGAGTATGGCATTGCTCATCAAAAACAGGTGATTTCTGTAATAAGAGAAGCCGAGGATGAAATTAAACACATTTAAGCTGAACATATACACCGCGATGAGCAGCCCTGCTGCTGCGACAATAATCATCACTGCCCGCCTGCTCTTACCTTTTGCCTCCAAAATCGCCGCTATAACACACAGCACCGCCACGAGGGCAAACAACACCGCGAGCGGGTAAATAGAGCGGCTCGCATTTTGCCAATCAAGCAGCCGGTGCACCTGCACAAGTCGCACACTCAGCGCAAGGCAGCTGACAGCTTGCGCCGCCATGCAAACACAAAACAGCCCTTTGGAGCTTTGCTTTCTCTTTAAATACAGCGCAG
>ONWY01000266.1 GCA_900321665.1 uncultured Eubacteriales bacterium | reverse complement strand
TAATGTGATGATTTTTCGAATTTGTTAAATGAAATACAGATAAATTCACTATGAAACCTGCTTTCAATTATGAAAAATAGCTAAAATATTTTGGCATAGTATAATTCAATTGACAATTTTTTTTTATAATCCGAGCCGAATTTTGCAAATATTTTAGCTATTTTTCATAACTGAAAGCAGGTTTCATAGTGAATTTATCTGTATTTCATTTAACAAATTCGAAAAATCATCACATTAAGAGAAGCTTTTGTAATCATTTACCTTTACATCAAAATCCATGATAGAGCCCTTTTTAATAGCATTTTTGCCGAATTTTTCGCGAATCAGCAGCACCTGCCGCTCAATATCGCTCTCGTCGGATGTTGCCGGCGCGGTGTAAAAATCCAGCTGCATGGGCGTGTCTGCCGCTATCAGCTCGCTGACCGCAACACCGATGGAGCGCACCGGGCTTTCCCATGCATAATTCTCGTTAAAAAGCGCCATGGCTTCCCTGGCAATATCGACCGAAAGGCGCAAGGGCACTTGCAGGGAAACGGAATAGCTTTGCCATGCAAGGGAGGTATCTCTGACCATCACCCCGATTTTTAAAGCCAAAAAATCGCTCTCTAACAGCTGCTTTGCCACATCCTCGCTAAGCACCAGCAGTGTTTTCCAAATTTCCTCGTTGCTCTCAAGGTCTGATTTAGTGGTGGTGCTGCGGCTGATGCTTTTTGCCTCGGGCATATCCTTTTGCGCAATGACCGGTGTTAAATCCAAACCCATCGCACAGTACCACAGCCTTTCGCCGATGATACCGACTGCGTTGCGCAAGGCGCGCACATCGGAATCCGCCAAATCCCCTATGGTGTGAATCCCGATATGCTTCAACTTTTCATAAGTATGCCTGCCGATGCCGATTAAGCTGTCAGCCGGCATCGGGTAAAGCAACTGTCGAAAATTTTCTTTGGAAATGACCGTGACGGCATCCGGCTTTTTATAATCCGAGCCGAATTTTGCAAATATTTTATTGAAGCTGACACCGATGGAGACAGTCAAGCCGGTTTCGGCTTTTATCTCCTCCTTAATGCGGTAAGCCATTTCCTCCCCGGTGCCGAAAAGCGCGGTACTGCCGGTAACATCCAGCCAGCTTTCATCGGGGCCGAAGGGCTCTACAATATCCGTGTAGCGGTACAAAATACCCCGCACGATACCGGAATATTTTTTATACAAAGAATAGTGTGAATCCAAAATCACAAGCTCCGGGCACTTCTTTTTTGCCTGCCAAATGGTTTCGGCTGTTTTCACCCCGATTTTTTTGGCAATATCATTTTTGGCGAGCACAATGCCGTGGCGCTCCTCGGCACTGCCGCACACCGCCACCGGCTTATCTTTTAACTCCGGGCGGCTCAAAAGCTCGACGCTTGCATAAAAATTATTCAAATCACAATGTAAAATGACTCTTTCGGTCAAAGGTATCACCTCGAACATTTGTTCGATTAATTATACCCCTTTTTGCACATAATGTAAAGCCTTTTCTTTTTTTCGCGATAAAAAGAAAAAAATATTGCAAATTTGCACAATCGGACTATAATAGTAGTGATTAGTTTTAAAATGGAGAAATAAGGTATGAATATTATTATTGCAGGTAGCGGCAAGCTCGGCACAATGCTGACACGGCGCTTGGCAGCCGAAGGTCATAACATCACGATTATTGACAGCAATCTGACCGTTACCGCAGAATTAATTGAAGAATATGACATTATGGCGGTCGAGGGCAACTGCGCTTCGATGGAAATTTTGCGCGAAGCGAGCATCAGCGAAGCGGATTTATTGATTGCCACCACCGGCAGCGATGAATTAAACCTTTTAAGCTGCATGACTGCCCACGCGATGAATAGGAAGCTCCACACCATCGCCAGAATCCGCACACCGGAATATATGGAGTCCACCTATGCCCTGCGCAAATCGCTGGCGCTTTCCTTAACAGTCAACCCGGAGCGCCACGCGGCAAGAGAAATCAGCAGGCTTTTGAAATACCCCGGCTTTATCAAACGCGAGAAATTTGCAAACGGCTTGATTGAGATTGTCGGCATCCGCATTGATGAGCGCACACCGCTCAATAACCAACCTCTACGCAAGCTGCCGCACATTGCGCATTGCCAAGTCATTGTCTGCACCGTTTTGCGCGAGGGCAAAACCATTGCACCCGATGGCGACTTTGTATTCCAAGCGGGCGATGTGATTTATGTAACGGCTTCTTCCGAAAACTTAAATACACTGCTTAAAAACTTAGGCTTGATTAAAAGAAAAATCAAAAACATTATCATTGCCGGCGGCGGTAGGATTTGCTACTACCTTACCCGCGTTTTGGAAAAAGACAATTTCAATGTCAAAATCAACTGTTGACTCCATTGCTGCAA
>ONWY01000040.1 GCA_900321665.1 uncultured Eubacteriales bacterium | reverse complement strand
TTCCCTCCCGCAATTTTTGCGAAGCAAAACATCGTTTGCACACAGTGCAACTTCATTTGCGCTATAGCGCAACATCGTTTGCCGCAGGCAACATCGGTCAGCGGTCGGCAGTCAGTGCCGTCTTGCTTTTTAGCAGTACATATGATAAAATTTAATCGATATTATTTTCATTTTAATATGATTGGTCGAAAAAGGATATGAAAGATACTGTACATACAAAAAAAGCGCCCAAAAAAGCGAAGCGTATTTCCTCTCTAACAGATGTCATAGAGGAAGGCTATCTTGCTTTGTTTGGCGATGATATTGTACTAAAAGAGCAAAATGTGTTTCCCCTTTTTGCGCTTAAGAGCGACCCTGCCACTTCCGTTTGCATCGATTTGCACACAGGCAAGCTCTATTTGCACACCGGCGCGCAATATGTTGCGGCAGAGTATGCCGAAATGCCGGGCTTTTTAAAAAACGGCGGCAAGGGCGCCGGGAAATACAAGCACTTAAATGAAAAAAATTGGCAAGATTTAACCGATAAAAAGCGCGCGCAGGAGATTTTTGAGTATCACTACCCTACCGCGCTCGAGCGCATATATCCTACCGATGTCACCGCGCCCGATTTTGAAGCGTACTATATCAGCGCCATTAGCGGCGGTGTGGAAAAAAGTGTCTACTTGCGCAGCGTGGGGCAGGATTGTTGGCGCGTATTTTTTGCCAAAGCAGAGCCCGGCGCGCCTGAGTTTAACAGCTACAGCTGCTCCGAGTATGTGCTTAAAGAGATACTTGCCGGGAATGACCGCCGCACCAAGAGCGGCAAAATCGATTGCTGCGACAGGCGCTTAGGGGTGGATGAGGTGCAGTACCTCTCTGCTTTTATGCCGAATGTGCACGCGCCCAAGCGCCCGAAGGGCAAGCCGCAGGTACAGCAAGGCGATATCAGCTATGTGGCATATTATTGGAAGGGCGACAAATCCATCGCCTGTGCCGATGAGGCCTATATCCCCGGGTTGCTGCAGGCATTAGAAGAGATTGCGCGCTGCTCTGTGATTTTGGAATTTGCAGAGGATAGTGAGGAAGCGCAAGAGCCGGCACAGGCAGAGGAAAGCAGGGAGCCGGTGCCGCCTGAAAGTGCGGCGGAGGAAGTTCCTTTAACAGAAGCTGTCGCGCCGCAAGCCGAGCAGAAGGCAGAGGAAGAGCACAAGGCAGAGGAAAAAGCACCCCGGCAGTCGCTCGAGACAGCCGAAGCGGCAGAAAGCACCTCGGAACCCGAGCTGCCCGAAAGCGAGCCCGATGTCTTGCAAGCGGAGGATGCCGCACAGCCGGAAGCGGCAGCTGCGCCCGAGCAGGCACAAGAAATGCCGCCACAGCCGGAACAGGAGGCGGCAGAAACCGCAGCGGCAGGGAGCCCGGCACAGCCGGAGGAGAAGGCGGAAAAAGGCAAGCAAGGCTTTTTTGCTCGCTTTAAGAACAAGAAACATAAGCCTGCGCCGAAGCAGCAGGCAGAACCGGAGCCGCAACCCGAACCGGAGCCGGAATTGCAGCCTGAAGCGCAGCTCGAGGAACAACCCGAGAAACAACCCGAAGAGCAGCTTGAAGAACAAGCTGTGGCAGAACCCGAAGAACAGCTTGAAGAACAAGCTGTGGAAGAACCCGAAGAACAAGCTGTGGAAGAACCCGAAGAACAGCTTGAAGAACAAGCTGCGGAAGAACCCGAAGAACAGCTTGAAGAACAAGCTGCGGAAGAGCCCGAGGAACAGCTCGAAGAACAAGCTGCAGAGGAACCTGAAGAACAGCTCGAAGAACAAGCTGTGGAAGAACCCGAAGAACAGCTCGAAGAACAAGCTGCAGAGGAGCCCGAGGAGCAGCTCGAAGAACAAACTGCGGAGGAATCCGAAGAGCAAACTGCAGAGAAACCCGAAGAACAACTTGAAAAACAAGCTACGGAAGAACAGCCTGACGAACAGCCCGAACCGCAACCGGAAAAACAGCCCGAACCGCAACCTGAGCGGCAGCCAAAGCTGCAGCCGCTGCCCAAAAGGGTGCGCAAGGCAGGCACAAGGGCTGCAATGGCAAGCGGCGCCAATTTTGAGCTGCCGCAGCTTGTCAGCGCCTACAGTGCGTCAAGCCGAAAAAAGGTAATTAAAAAAGAGCTCGTAAGTGCTTTGCCCTCTTGCCCGCTGATTGTGCCGATTAGTGCCGTGAATATGGAGGACAACCGCTATGTGTATGTTTCCAAGCAGGCGGCGGCGCTTTGCGGGGAAAGAATCGTGGCGTTTGTGTTGCTTGCCGAAAAATTCCCGCTCTTGCCCGGAGAGGAAAACAGCGAGCAGAGAAAAGGTGTAATGGTGAAAACGGTTATGAATCAATCGAAAACCTATATTCCCGTTTTTTCCGATTTTAAAACCGCGGCACAGGTGTTCGGCACCAAGGAAAAATTCGGCATATTCACTTTAAAAAATATTCTCAACCATATGGAGCGCAATCCATCGGTCGCGGGTATCACCATCAACCCCGGTGCCGTTAAGCTGAAGCTGACGAAGCAGGAGCTGGAGGCTTCCGAATAAGGGTATGTGAAGCAGTCTTTTCCGACTGCTTCTTTTTTTGGCGAAAGGAGGATTATTATAAAAAAGGAGGGCAGAGCGGAAATATGTTGTCATTTTGCCGAAAAATAAGAAAGTGCCTTTTGCCAAATGAGCAAAAATAAACAAAATTCAACAAAAAGAAAATTTAGCGCTTTACAACTTTAGCGCAATAAAGTATAATGGTAACACAAAAAAGAGAAGCTCATCCGTGTGATGAGAAAAAGGAGAAAGAATATGAAAAAGATTATTGCAATCCTGCTCGCAGCAGTTATGCTTCTTTCCTTTGCCGCTTGCAGCGCAAAGAAGGAAGACACCACAAAGGCGGAGGAAACCACTGCGGCAGCAGAATCCGACCTTGCTTACATCAAGCAAAACGGTAAGCTGATTGTCGGCATTACCGATTATGCGCCGATGGATTATAAGGATGAAAAGGGCGCGTGGACCGGCTTTGATGCCGAGTTTGCTACCGCTGTAGCCAAGAAGCTCGGCGTGGAAGTGGAATTTGTGGAAATCGATTGGGATAACAAATTCTTAGAGTTAAAGACAAAATCTATCGACTGTGTATGGAACGGTATGACCATCACGGATGAAGTGAAAAACAACACAAACTGCACAAAGGCTTATGCCAAAAATGAGCAGGTTGTCGTTTTGGCGGCAGATAAAGCAGCGGCTATTAAGAGTGTTGAGGACCTGAAAGACCTTACCTTTGCTGTGGAAAAAGGCTCTGCCGGCGAGAGCGCAGCCGAGGAAAAAGGCTTGAAGGCTACCGGTGTTCAAAACCAAACCAATGCCCTGCTTGAGGTAAAATCCGGCTCTGTGGACGCTTGCATTATTGACAGCACCATGGCAGATACCATGACAGGCGAAGGCACCTCTTATGCAGAGCTTACAAAATCCATCTCCTTGACCAAGGAGGAGTACGGTATCGGTTGCCGCATCGGCTCCGATTTAACCGAGCAGCTGAACACCTACATTGATGAAATGAAGGCAGACGGCACGCTTGCAAAGCTTGCAGAGAAATACGGCATTGCGCTCGCTGACTAAGCTTAGCACGAGATAATACGATATTTGAAGCGGTAGGTCGAAGTCCTTCGACCTACCTTCGGTTGTTTAGGAGAAACTATGGGAGCATCTTTACTTTCTGTAACTGAAAATCTGTTTGTCAACGGCTTTTTGATGACACTCAAGCTCTTTGGCATGACCTTGTTATTTGCCATTCCCTTGGGCTTGATTATTTCCTTCGGGCTGATGAGTAAGTTTAAGCCGCTGCGCTGGGTTATTAACTTTTTGGTGTGGGTCATCCGCGGTACACCGCTGATGCTGCAGCTCATTGTTGTCTACTACGGCCCGGGCTTAATCTGGGGCGGCGAGCTGCTGGAGCGCTTTAATGCGGTTTTAATCGCGTTTGTCATTAATTATGCCTGCTATTTCGCCGTCATTTACAAAGGCGGTATTGAGTCCATTTCGCAGGGGCAGTATGAAGCGGGGCAGGTACTCGGCATGACAAAGTCGCAAATCTTCTTTAAGGTTGTGCTCTTGCAGGTTATCAAGAGAATTTTGGCACCGATGAGCAATGAAATCATCACCTTGGTAAAGGATACCTCGTTGGCAAGAATCATTGCGGTGTATGAAATTATCTTTGTCGCACAGGATTATATTAAGACCGACGGTATCATTTGGCCGCTGTTTTACACGGCAGTCTTTTACCTTGCGTTCTCGGGTCTTTTAACACTGCTTTTCAACTTTTTCGAGAAAAAGCTGGACTATTTCAAGAGCTGAGGAGGGTAAAAGATGTCTATTTTAGAGGTAAAAGGCTTAACAAAATCATTTGGTGATAACACGGTCTTAAAGGGCATTGATTTTACCCTTGAAAAGGGAGAGGTGCTCTCGATTATCGGCAGCTCAGGCGGCGGCAAAACCACCCTGCTGCGCTGCTTAAATTCGCTGGAATTTGCGGAAAAAGGCACCATCACGGTGAATGGCGACGTGATTTTTGACGGTGCGGATAAAAGCCGGCGCAAGGAAAAGGATATTCGCCTCAAGCGCTTACATTTCGGGTTGGTGTTTCAACAGTTCAACCTCTTTCCGCAGTATACGGTAACAGAAAATGTCACCCTTGCCCCGCGGCTGATGGGCAACCAAAGCAAGGAGGAAATCGAGAGGGAGGCGCAGGCGCTTATTGAGCGCGTGGGGCTTTCGGACAAGGCGGAGAATTACCCTTGCGAGCTCTCGGGCGGGCAGCAGCAGCGCGTGGCGATTGCAAGAGCGCTTGCGATGAAGCCCGATATCCTGTGCTTTGATGAGCCGACCTCGGCGCTTGACCCGGAGCTGACAGGCGAGGTATTGAAGGTTATCCGCGGGCTCAAGAGCGAGGATACCACCATGATTGTGGTGACCCACGAAATGGGCTTTGCGCAAAGTGTGTCGGATAAGGTGATGTTTATGGCAGACGGCGTGATTGAGGAAATGGGAACGCCCGAAGCGGTTTTTGAAAAACCGCAAAGTGAAAAAACAAAAGCGTTTTTGGCAAATGCCAATGAAAAATAAAGTAGAAAAACGGATGCCCCGGGGCATCCGTTTTTTCTGCTTTATTGCCTTAAAGAGCGCTGTGTGTGCGAATGCGAAAGACCTTCACTCCGTGGCGCGGCACGCGCACGCGGAGCAGATGACCGGTACTCTCCTCCCCTGTCCACAGCTCGCGGGAATGGAAGGTGCTGCTTTGCTGCAGGTCAAAATATGCATCATCAATCAATCGGTTTAAATCAAAGCGGGCGGCTTTTTCACCGCCGTATTTATTAAAAAAGCACAGCGCGATATCGCCGCCCTCAAGCGGCCTTGCGATGACATCGACAGCCCCTCTTTTGATTCGCTTGGCAGGCTTGGCAAGCGGGTCGCCGTCAATAGCAATGAGCGCTTTGTTGGTGACAATTTGCAGGGTGCGATTATCTGTATCCGCCGTGCCGTCGGGCTTTACAAAGCGGCGAATATCATTGCCTAAAACCAGCGGCGCCGCCATCATGCACCACAGGCTGAAATGCGCTTTGTTTTCTTCATCGCTCAGTGTTCCGTTGCCGACCTCGAGCATATCGGGGTCATTGTAGTGGCCGGGCGAAGCGTAGCGCCACAGCTTGATGGTGTGGGCATAGATAGCGCGAATGCTGACCCACCTTGCAAAAATATCCGGTGTGGTGCGCCACATATTGCCTGCTTTTTTGCCCCACAGATAAGGGCGGTGGAAGCCCCACTCGCAAATGGAAAACACAATCGGCTTTTTGCCGCGAGTCGCCGTTTGCAGCGCGCGCCCCATGCGCGCGTATTGCAAAAAGGCGGCATCGGAGCGGTTGCGGATGGGGTTGGAGAGCTCGATTTCGTTCTCCCCCGCTTGCAGCTCTACGATTGCCTGCGCTCTGCCGGTGGGAGAGGGCGCTTTTGTAGCGGGGAAGAAAACCTCGAAGATTTTGCCGTTAATGCGCACAAGTAAGTACGGGTTTTTGCGGCTGCGCAATTTTCTGTAGCGCACGGTGAGCACATATTCTCCCGCTTTTTCGCAGTGCACAGTAAAACTTGCTTTTCCTGCACCGTAGGATAAAAAGCCAATGGCGTTACCGGCGGGCAGCTTTGCATCGGCAATGCTTCTTGCCATGCCGCTGTAGCGGGCGTCTGCCGCGCCGAGACAGGCAAACGGCTTTTCGCCGGGGGCTGAGAAATCAAGCGCTTCAATCGGCGGTGTGAAGCCGGAATCGGGGCTGTTATGGCAAAAATCATATTTAAAAAATTCGGCACCCCACTGTGCAATTGTGGCGGCATCGGTCGCTTCTCTGCCTAAGGATGCCGGCAAATCCTCGCAAGTCAAGCTGCCGTTTGAGGTATACAAGCCCGCCTTCAAGCCGCGGGCATTGAGGCGCGCAATGAGCGCGGGTATGCCTGAGGGGAAATTGGAAAAATCGCCTTGCAGCTTGCCGCTTTCATCGCGCAGGGAGGATTGCCAGCAGTCATCTAAATTGATGTACTCGTAACCTGCCGCGGCAAGCCCCGAGAGCTCCATGGCGCGCGCGGTTTCCAAAATCAGCTCTTCGTTGATATTTTGGCGAAAGGTATTCCAGCTCGACCAGCCCATGACAGGCTTTTGAACCGGCGCCGCGTAGTCCTCAAAATCGCTTGGATGGATGGTGATTTTGCGGGGAATAAAGATTTTTTTCATCGCGCAAAAAGGGCACACACCGCGCGCTCTTGTCACAAAAAACCAAATGAGAAAAGCGCAAAGGCACAAGCCGAGGAAACTCAAAATAATAAGCAAAGCAATCATAGCACGCTCCCGATACATTTATTTAATTATATTATACCATAATTTTGTAATTTTGCAATCATCGCATATCTGCTTTTTCTTTGCAAAAAATAAAAACAGGTGAATTTTATGCTGCAGGGAATACCGGCTTCGGGAGGGTTTGCAATCGGGAAGATAGTGAAGCTGGAAGAACAAATCATTGCATATGAGCAGCGCTCCTCGCGGGGCGAAAAAGCAGAGCAGCGCCGCTATGAAGCGGCACTGTGTGCTTTTACGCAAAAAACGCAGGCGGCAGCCGGCGCGCTGCGGCGCATCGTCGGCAAGGAGGAAGCGGATATTTTTACAGGGCACATCTTTATGGCGCACGACCCCGATATGCAAAAGCAGGTGAAAGCCAAAATTGCCGGCGGCTTCAGTGCGGAGATGGCAATGGAAACCGCTTGCGAGAGCTTTATTCAAAAGCTCTTAAGCGCGCAGTCCGACTTCGCCCGGCAAAGAGCGGCGGATGTGCGCGATGTAAAGCAGTCGTTTTTATCTATTTTAACAAATGCGCCGGAAGCGGCGCGGCATATCCCCTTCGGCTCTGTGATTGCGGCAAAAGAGCTGACCCCCTCTGCCGTGCACTTGATGGATAAGCGGCGCACGGTTGCCGCGGTGGCGGAGCAGGGCGAGCGCGCTTGCCATTTCGCGATTTTAATGCGCGCGATGGGCATTCCTGCGGTGCTCTCGGTCAGCGGGCTGATGGAGCGCCTTCACACGGCACAAAAAGTCATTGTAGATGGCGACAAGGGAGAAATTATTCCGGTATAAAAAGACCGAAGCTTGTTACACGCAAGCTTCGGTCTGCATTTATAATATCCTGAGGCAATACTTCGTTATCGCTATTACACTTAAGTTTCAGCGCTTGGCAAATTGTACCTCCGCGCCGAGCAGCGCTTCTTTTACCGCGCTTCGGGAAGAGAGCGTGGCAAGGAAGCTTGCCTTGCCCTTTACTCTGTGGTCGGGAATGAAAACGGCAATCGGGTTTTCCTCCACCGCAAGAGCGACCTTGCGCGCCGCTTTATCATCGCCGATAGCGGCAGCAAGCTCTTTGAAGGTTTTGGAGTGTGCATACTCAATCTCGGTGCACGCATGCCAAACCTGCTTTTGAAAGGCAGTGCCCTCGGGCGCGAGCGGCAGCTCAAAGCTGCGCCGCTCTCCTTCAAAATAGGCGCGCGCTTGCGCGGCGGCAGCTTTTGTTAATGCGTTTTCCACATACTCCGCAGAAGGGGTAGAGGTGAAATAGGCTCTTGTAATTGCTTCGCCGCCATCAGAGCAGATTTCCAAAAAGCCCAGCGGCGAGGAATAGATACTTTTATAAATCATCAATAATACCGAATGATGGACTTTAACTTGCCCAAAATGGCGACTTCGTTGACTATAATCGGCTCGTAGCTGTCGTTTTCCGGCTGCAGGCGGAAGTGCCCGTTTTCTTTGTAGAAGGTTTT
>ONWY01000222.1 GCA_900321665.1 uncultured Eubacteriales bacterium | reverse complement strand
CAGCGGCGCTTGAAACAGTCCCATAAACATTGCGCGGTTTTCCCCGAGGCTGGCACCGACCTCCGCGCCGAGTCCGGGTACGGTTGCGCGGTAGGCGCACAGCTCCACAAGCTCTTTCCTGCCGGCGATGTAGCCGCCGGTTTTGGCAATGCCGCCGCCGGGATTTTTAATCAGCGAGCCCGCCATCAAATCCGCACCGACCTCGGTGGGGGTTTTGAAATCCGTAAACTCTCCGTAGCAGTTATCGACAAAGACGATTGCCTGCGAATTTTCATGCGTGATGCGCGCAATGCGCTCCATATCCTCCGTGCTGAGGGTGGGTCTTGCTTCATAGCCGCGCGAGCGCTGCACATAAACCATTTTCAGGTGTTCGGTTGTGCGCACGCGGTTTTGTATTTCCTCCCAATCCGGTCTGCCGGCTTTCAGCGGTACCTCGCGGTAGGTGACACCGAAATCTTTTAAAGAGCCCATGCCCTCGCCGCTGATGCCGATGACCGGCTGAATCGTATCATAGGGTGTGCCGCAAACGCTGAGCATCACATCCCCCGGGCGCAAAATACCAAACAGCGCTGTGCCGAGGGTCTGCGTGCCGCAGGTAAAATTGTGGCGCACCAAAGCCGCCTGTGCTCCAAGGGCATCGGCATATACCTTATCCAGCGCATCTCTGCCGACATCGCCGTAGCCGTAGCCGGTAGAGCCGACTAAGTGCTGCTCGCCGATGCGGTTATTGATAAACGCCTTCAAGACCTTGTTTTGGTTATGCTCGCATACCTTTTCAATGCGCGCAAATGCCGGCGCACATTTTTCAAGCGCCTTGTCTCCCAAGGCGAGAATGCGCTCATCTATCTCAAAAAATGTATCCTTCATTCCTGCTCTCCCGCATACACAATCATTTCTTTTAAAAGCGCCGCCGTCGCGTGCATATCCTCTTGCTTTGCCACGCAACAGCCCGAGTGGATATACCTTGTGGGCACGGAGAGCGCGAGCACTCTTGCGCCGCATGCCGCCGGTTGAATCGCACCGGCATCGTTGCCGCCGGCAATCTTAGTTTTGGTCTGCGCGGCAATCCCCTTTTGTTCCGCAAGCGCCATCGCCGCCTGATACAAACCTCTGTCGTAAACCGTGGCGCGGTCCATAAAGGAAACTACGGTCCCTGCACCCAACCGGCAAACGCGGTCGGCACCGCTCACTGCGCACACATCATTGGCAGTGGTGCTCTCGATGACAAATGCAATATCGGGCTTTACACGGTTGGCTGCCGCACCGGCACCCTTGAGCCCGATTTCCTCCATCGTGCAAAAGCAGGCGGTAAAATCATATGCCGCCTCGCCCTGCAGCAGCTCCAAAAGCAGCGCGCAACCGAAGCGGTCGTCAATCGCTTTGGATTTGACCATCCCTGTGCCGAAGCGCACAAAGGCGCTCTCAAACACCGCCGTATCGCCCGGCGAAACATACTGCTGCGCCTGCGCCTTATCCTGCGCGCCGATGTCGATATACATCTGCTCCGGCTGCGGCAGTGCGCCGGCATCCTCTGCTAAGTGCACCGGCTCCGTGCCAATCACACCGAGCAGCCCGTTGAGCCTGACGCGCTTGCCAAGCAGTGCCGCGCTCTCAATCCCGCCGACCGGCGCAAAAGATAAGCAGCCGTTTTCCTCAATAGCGGTGATAATCAAGCCGACCTCATCCATATGGGCGCTGAGCATGATTTTATGCCGCGGGGTTTGCTTTCCCTTTTTCTCCACTATCACATTGCCGAGCGCATCTACCGTGTAAGGCAAATCGCCCAAGTGCGCGGTGATGTATGCGCGCACGGCTGCTTCATCGCCCGAGGTACCGCGCAGAAGGCAAAGCTTTTCCAAATACTGGCAATTAATTGCGCGCACTGCTCTAAATCGGACAGCCTTGCCACCTCGACCGCCGTGTGCATATTACGAATCGGCGGCGAAACCATTGCCGCCTTTGTGCCGGTACCGGCACAGGTGATGCCATCGGCGTTGGTGCCGGTTTTGCCGCTCATGATTTCAAGCTGATAATCAATGTGACTATCCTTTGCGACAGCAATCAAGCCATCGCACATCTCTTTGCTCAATATCGGTGCAATGCCGATAAAAGCACCGCCGCCGAGCTCCATTGCGTGAAGGCGCTGCTTTGCGGCAATTTCGCTTTGCAGCGCAAAGGAAACATCCACTACAATCGCTTCCTCCGCATCGATGGCAAAGGCGGCATTATCCGCCCCTCTGCCGCCGACCTCCTCGCCGACGGAAAACACGGCGCTGACCTGTGCGCAGGAGTCCTGCTGCTGCAACAGCTCCATTACTCTTGCAAGGATTGCCATACCGGCGCGGTTATCGAGCGCCGTAGCCGTAACAGTATCGCCGAGCAGCTCGCCAAAATACGGTCGGTATACCACCGGGTCACCGAGCGCTACAAGCGAGCGCAGCTGTGCCTCCTCCAAGCCGGTATCCACCGCCAAATCCTCGAAATCGGGCGCTTTCCCGCGCTCTTTGTCTGCAGTCAAATGCGGCGGCTTGGCGCTGATAATGCCATACACCGGCTCCTTGCCCAAAACCAACACCTCGGCTCCGGGCAACACGCGGCGGTCCATGCCGCCGACCTTGCCGACCTTTAAAAAGCCGCCCGGCTCGATAGCGGTCACCGCCAAGCCGATTTGGTCCATATGCGCATCGAGCAAAAAGTGCTTGCCGCTGCCCTCTTTGGTGCAAATAAAATTGCCTCGCTTGTCCGCTTCGCACTTGCCAAACGGCTCCATCACCTCGCGTGCCGCCGCATGCAGCGCGCTTTCGGCGCCGGCAGGTGCCGGCACAAGGCAAAACTTTTTTAATACTTCTTTTAATTCCATTGTATTCCTCAGCTTAACGCATTCACTACCTGCTTAAAGTGCTGCCCTCTTCTTTCAAAATTTTTGTATTTATCAAACGAGGTCGATGCCGGTGAAAGCGAAATCACATCGCCCTCGTGCGCATGGGCGCGCGCGAGCGCGACTGCCTGCTCCATCGAATCGGCGTGGAGAATTTCGAGCGCCGCGGCATTGTAATTTGCCGCCTGCTTTGCACTTTGCTCAATCAAATCGGCAGTTTCCCCCATCACAATGAGCACCTTCACCTTTTCATTAATCACGGGGCCGAGCTTGTCATACACCAGCCCTTTATTTTGCCCGCCGGCAATCAGAATCACCTTTTCGCCGCGCGCCTTTAAGCCGGCGATGGTTCTGTCGGGCGAGGAAGCGATGGAATCATTGTAGTAGCTGACACCGTCTACCTGCCTTACAAATTCCATGCGATGCTCCACACCGCCAAACTCATGCGCGACCGCGAGCACACTGCTCACCTCTGCCATACCCCAGGTGGCGGCAATGGCAGTCAGGTAATTCTCCACATTGTGGTCGCCGATGAGCTTGATATCGGAGCGATTCATTAAGTAGTGAATATCGCCGTGGTCATTATAATAAATTTTACCGGTCTGCCTGTCCCAAAAAGCGCCCACCTGCGGCATCTGCATTTTCGAGAACCAAACGGTTTCCCCTTTCACTGCGGGTGCATACTCCTCGCGCGTGACCTCGTTATCTAAATTGAGGATGGTTTTGGAACCGGGCTTTTGGTAAAGAATTAAATTCTTCTTGGCATCCTTGTACTCCTGATAATCCTTGTGCACATTCAAGTGGTTCGGCTGCACATTGGTGACAACCGTGATATCTCCCGCCTGCTTCATTGATAGCAGCTGGAAGGAGGATAGCTCAACGACCGCAACATCCGAAGGCTGTATGGTATCCACAATCGGCAGCAGTGCTCTGCCGATATTACCGCCCTTGTGCACGGTGTAGCCCTGCCACGCTAAAATTTCGCTAATGAGGGTTGTGGTCGTGGTCTTACCGTCTGCCCCCGTGATGGCAATGATTTTGCATGGGCACAGCTTAAAGAACTCCTCCATTTCGCTGGTGATATTGGCACCTGCGGCAATCGCCTGTTGAATCTCGGGGCGGCCGAAGTAGATACCGGGCGTGCGAAAGACCATATCAAAGCGCTCTAAATGCTCGAATTGGTGCTTGCCGAGCTGGAAGGAAATGCCAAGCTCGCGAATGCCCTCAATATCCTCATCAAACTGCTCCATCTCGCGCATATCGCACAGCGTGACCTCCGCGCCGTATGCCGCAAACTTTTTAATCAGCTCCTTGTGGCTGACACCGATGCCCAAAAACGCCACTTTCTTCCCCTTTAAACTTTCAAAATATGCTTTTGCTGAATTGCTCATAACCTGCTCCTAAGAAAAATGTAAAAAATATATAATCACTTTATTATATATTATTTTAAAGCTTTTATCAATAATTAATGCAAATCGGGTTTTTCTTATTCTAATTCGCGGGGCTCGTAGAGCTCCCGAATTAGAATTTAATTAATAATGAATGATGAATAATGAATAATTGTGGGAGGGGCACCCTCACCCGTTCCGCTTCGCTCTGTGGCTCGCTTCGCTCGCAAAGAAGAAAGAAAAAAGAAGAATGATGGTGGCAAGGCAAAGTCTTGCATTTTATAACTACCCCTCCGACGACTCTGTCGGCACCTCCCCTCACAATGGGAGGCGGTAAGAGGTTAAGATTTTACTTCCCGCACCCGTTCCGCTTCGCTCTAAATTTCGCGTTGCGAGCCATCCTAAACCCTAAACACAAACATTTTTCGCTCCGCGAACCTGCCGGCCGCCGACAGCCGACAGCCGACAGCCAGCAGCCAGCAGCCTTGCATTCCTCATTCCTAACTCCTAATTCCTAATTTGCTCGCAACGCGAGCCTCACTAAACACTGTACCCTAAAACCTAAACACTATTTATCTGCCTGAAGGCAGATAAATTCGAGCACCGCGAGCCCCCGCCTTAAGCGCATACAAAAAACTGCCGTA
>ONWY01000087.1 GCA_900321665.1 uncultured Eubacteriales bacterium | reverse complement strand
CAGCCCTTTTTTTTTTTTTTTTTGCGGAAGGCCAGTACCACGAGCGCCCCCACCACGGCGAGGATCAGCCAGTCCAGCACGCTCATGCCAGCAGCGCCCCCAGCCGCAGGGCCACAAAGGCCGCGATCCAGGCCACGCCGCACTGCATCAGCACCACGCCCAGGGTCTTGAGCCCGGAGCCCAGCTCCCGCCGGATGGCGGCCACCGCCGCCACGCAGGGGGTATAGAGCAGGGTAAAGACCAAAAAGCTCACCGCCGTCAGCGGGCTGAACAGCCCGCCCAGGGCGCCGCCGAGCTCCGCGGTGCTGGTGTTCATCAGCACCGCCAGCGTGGAGACCACCGCCTCCTTGGCCGTAAAGCCGGAGATCAGCGCCGTCACCGCCCGCCAGTCCCCGAAGCCCAGGGGCTTAAAGAGGGGCGCGAGAAGCCGGCCCAGCAGGGCAAGCAGACTGTTTGCGCTGTCGGAGACCACGTTGAGCCGAACGTCAAAGCTCTGCAGAAACCAGACCACTATCGTCGCAATCAGGATAATGGAAAAAGCTCTCTGCAGAAAATCCTTGGCTTTTTCCCACAATAAGTGGAATACGTTCTTTGCGGCCGGGAATCTGTAATTTGGCAGCTCCATAACAAAAGGGACAGCCTTTCCTTTAAACGCTTTTTGCGCAACACGTTTGCTTTTATTCTCCCGATAATGTAAGCGAGCAGTAAGCAAACCGGGTACACAATGATAGCGCCGGCGTCTCTGACAATCAAAAGAAATTTGAGGCTGAAAAATTGTGCCGGCACCAGTAACGCAAACGCCACCGGCTGTGAAAGAATGTAAATGCGTTTTGCATAGCTTGCGCCGTGCTTTGAAAAAAAGTTTTCGCGCGATTCCGCATTTAAAAAAGCAATGCAGCAAAGTCCGACCGCGGCAAGGTTTAAGCCGATGGACTGACCGGTGTAGGCAAGCAAATTGTGTTTGCTGAGCAATTCCATTTCCGCAAAAGCCGCAATGAAACCGACAATGGCGAAAAAGTAAAACAAACCGGTAGAAGCCCTTAATATGAGCTTAAACTTTTCTCTCAAAAAAGCACCGAGCAACACAAAGGGCAAGGCACAAGTGAAAAAGCCGATAGGAATATAGTTGTAGCCTAAAAAACTGAAATGCACCGCTTTTGCAAACTCCCCGACAAAAGGCGTGGCAAGCAAAAGCAAAACCATAATGACTTTATACAACTTGAACAGCTTGATTTTTTCAAGCAAAAACAGAAAGATATAAACATAGAGTAAATCTTGAATAAACCAAATAGATGCGCCCATGTCAAAGGGCCAATACGAAAGCACAAAAATTTCAAAGAGCTTTCTTTTGCCGAGCAATGTCGGGAACACATTGATACCATTGACGAAATAATAATAAACGGCATTGATTGCAAGGAATACAATGAACATCGGAATAAACATGGCGGCGCTTCTTTTGATGCCGCGCTTAATATTATCAAGGCGTTCCTCGCTGCTTTTGCCGAACATAAAAAAGCCGCAAAGGATGAAAAAAGCGGGTGCGACAAAGCCGCTTAAGACCTTGATGTAGCTTCCGTATTGCGTCGGGCAGCCGAAGCAGGCAAAGCAAACGAAAGGCATGAGCGCAAATTTCAATTTGTCCGCACCGGTGCCGCGGTAATTATCATAATAATTGGTTGTTAACATTTTAAATCCCCCACATATTCTCGGTCGGGTCTGAGGTTAACAGCTCAACCTTTTGTTCTTTTGTGTCCTGTTTTGGCATAAATGCTCTCGGGTCGGGCGCGGAAGCTCGAGCAGTCTGCGCCATATCGTAGTACATAACGCTTGCCTGCACCGCTTCCTCGTAGCTCACGCTTTCAACACCGTTTTCACTTAAGCGATAGAGCTTTTGACAGAGCTTTAATGCACCCGGTCTGTGCGTGGAAACAATAATCACCTTTGCCGGATGACGCTTGATGATGTTTTGCAGCACTCTTTCTTCGGTTTCAAGGTCGAGGGCGCTTGTTGCCTCGTCAAGCAGAAGAATCGGGCAGTTACGCACAAGGGCTCTTGCAATCGCAAGGCGCTGCGCCTGCCCCTCGGAAATGCCCCTGCCCTTTTCACCGAGTGTGCCGTTAATGCCATCGGGAATCAACGAAACGAATTCCCATGCGCAGGCAGTTTTGAGTGCATCGATAATTTCTTCATCAGTCGCTTCGGGGCGCACCATGCGCATGTTTTCCGCAATCGTTCCCGAAAGCACGGTGTTGCCCTGCGGAACATAGGCAAAAAGCCGCCTCAAATCGGCATTAACGGGAACCGGCTCGCCGTCACTGCCCACAAGTTCAACAGCACCATTCTGAGGCTCGAGCATACCGAGCATAATGCGCATAAGCGTTGTTTTGCCTCCGCCCGAGGAAGCAAGCACGGCAATAATCTCGCCCGGGTTTGCTTCAAAGCTCAGGTTGTTATAAACATTCTTATCCTCGTTATAGCCGAAGGAAATATCCTTCATTTTAATGGAAACGCCGTCCTTTGCGATTTCCTTCATTTTTTCATATGCTTCCGGGTCGTGCTCCTCGCGGGGCAAATCCACAAGCTCGCGCACCCTGCGCACCGAAATGGCAGAATTGAGCATACCCGGGATTGTTCCTACCAGGTTATTAAACTTGTTGCTCAGGTTGGAGCGCTGCTGCAAAAAGAAGGTCATGTCGCCATAGAGGATTTTGCCGTTCCACAGCAGGAACAGGCAGTAGCCGAAAGCAACCATGGAAACAATGGTGGAAACAACCGTGAGCATGATTTTTGTTTTAATTTCAAACTTGTTATAATCAAGGCTGAATTCCTTAAAGGTTTTCTGCCATTCGCGCAGCTTCTTTGAATAATAGCCGATAATGCCGAAGCTCTTTATCATATCAAAGTTATAAAAGGTTTCCACCTCAAAGCTCATCATCCCCGATTGCAGCTCGAGAACGCGCTTGCGGTACATTTGCATTTTGCGCATAATATAGTGGCTCATCACCAGCAGGAACGGAGCGGAAAGAATGGCAATCCAAGCCATCATCACATCCATTTTAAGCAGCACAATAAAGGTCAGCGCAAAGGTGTAGATATTCACAATTAAATTCGGTATCCAGCCGATGGCGTTGCCTGCAATGGTGCCCACATCGCCGTTAAACCGGTTGAGCAAATCGCCGCTCGGATATTTGCTTAAGTCGCTCCATTTAGCATCGATAATACGGTCAAAAATCGCCGCCTGAATATCGTTGTTAACATAGATGGATATTTTTGTGAATATGCGGCTGCTCACACTGCTCATAACAAGCGAAAAGGCAACCGAGCCGAGCATGATGGCAACCAGCAGCCAGAGCTTTTCGGTTTGCTTATCCACAATGATATTAATCAGCGTTCTGCCGACATATGCCGAGCCGATACCGAGCGTTGAGCCCAGGATGCCCACAACCGTATACAGCACAATAATCCACTTGTATTTTTTGGAAAAGGTGAAAATCCATTTCCAGTCCTTCACAAAATCGGAAAAGGTGCCGTCATGAATTATATCAATAAGCTGCTGCAGCGCTTCACTTTGCGCGATGCGGTTGATGCCCGTGTATTTTGGTTTTTCCATAATTCACCGTCGTTTCATCAAAAAACCCCCTTGCAAAACCACAAGGGAGGTTAATTGTTTTTATTGGTTTGTCAGTTAGATGTTCTCCAGCCTGTCGGGTCGGTAGTAAGACCATATTCGGAAGCCATTTCATTCCACGACTTGTCCTCTGTATACCAAGTACCGGAGTCATACCAGGTGTATCTGAACGCCTTATAACCGTTAGGAATAGTGGCGCCGTATGACACCTGATTTGGTTGCGAAGGGGTCCATATCACCCAATTGTGTCCCTGGTCATTTACGATGTGAACATTTGTACCGGCATCAACGACATATTCGGAGTAAAGGGAAATATGCTGTTTATTTTCATAACCTGATATGGTTGAAAGCGGAACATAATTAATTCCTCCGCTGGTTCCGCTGGTTGCAATAACATCTTCCGCATGAAAACGAACAATTTCAAGATTTAATTTCATAACTCATTCTCCCCATTCTTGACATTCGGCTTTTCAGCCGATTTTTCCAATGTACAAAGTAATTATATATGTATATATATTGAAAGTCAAGTACTTTTTCAGAAGCATAGAGTATTCACCGTTACTTGACAATTTCACTCGCAAATATTACGAGTGAACATGGAATGGGTATGAGTAAATCGTTCTATACAAGTGGAAGGAGCATTTGGCGTTCTTAAACAAGATTACCATTTCAGAAGATTCTTAACCGGAGGCAAAGAAAATGTGAGCACGGAAATGTTCTTTCTTTGCTTTGCTAATGATGTGAATAAATACAATCACAAACAACGGAATAAAAGAACACAGACCTATCTTTTTAAGCTTGACGCTGCTTAAAATATCCAAAACTGAATAGCACAAAAAAGGATGGCAACATCCTTGGTTTAGTGTGCTCAAATCTGCTGAAAAATCAACAAAAATCGTTGAAAATGTTCAAAACTAAACACAGAAAAAGATATGAGCTGCCTCACGTCCGTGAGACAGCCCCTACTTGCTTTTTTATGTTATACTATGAGTATGGGTATGAGGATTCGAACCTTTTAGTCTCTCACTTGCTCTTTTTGGCTAATTCTTCCGTTTTTTCATTGCTTGGCGTCAGCCAAGCGGCTTCAAACACGAAACAATTAACACAAAAATTTCTAAGCGAGAGATGCTTCGCAGTTTTTGTCAGTCTATTTTTTATTCAGATAAGGCAAAAAACGAAGGAATGCTGACGCATTGCGAGGCTTTTTAACGAAATATTAATGAAAAAGAGGCGACAAAAACCTAAAAGGTTCGAATCCTCATACCCATAACAAAACCTTTTGATTGGTGTAGAAAGACAGTAGCGGTATATACTTGTGCGGTCTTTCCACACTAATATCGCAGATTTTCATTAGTGTAGATTAACCCTCGCCACACAGGCGGCAATTGCCAATAAATAATTATCTAAGATAAACTTTCAGGCACGGTGCAAACCGTGCCTGATTTTTACTTTTTTCTGCCTGATTTTTACTTTTTTCTGCTCATCTGCCGAGATAACAGAGAAATGCCGCATGATTTTTTATTCACACACAGCTCAACTTTCCCGGTTGGAAAAGTTGAAAAACAACTGTATTTATCAGAAAAATCGGCACAAAAGTATCAATAGCTGTCATTTCGAGCGAAGCCGAGAAATCTTATGAAACTATTGACAATCGTTTCGTGCAATTTTTACATTTTTTTACTTTGCGCTTGTGCCGCGCGGGCACATACTTTTGTAGCGACACAAAAGTAAGCAAAAAGGCGCTTAGCTTACATCTCTAAGCCCCCTTTGGAAACCCCCTAAACTTTTCAAAGTTTACGAAATTTTCAAACGCTTTGCTGTTGAAAATTTGTTCCGTAAACTTCTTTGCCTCATCTGCCTGCATAGTTAGTGAAAAATTCAACACAGTAGATAGTCTATTAACAAATGGCTTTCACATTTTTATTAGTTTAAACCTTGATATATTAAGCTTTATTGAGATTTTTTATGTGTGAAAGTTGAGCACACAGTAAATGAAATACAAAAAATTCTCTTGCATTTTAAAATAATAAATATTATTATACATCTTAGAAAACAACAGCCTGTTAAGCCAATCGCCTACAGTGAAGGAGTTAAGCATGAAAACTATCAGAAAATTTATCAGTATCGTATTAACCCTGGTTATGCTTATTGGTGTGTTTAGCGCTGTTCCTCTTTCGGCAGCAGCGGAAACAGGCAGTATTCCGTATGTTGAGCGCAGTTGGAAAGAAAGCTCCAACACCGTTGTTTGGCATGGAGAGTTCTGCACCGATTATACCGATTTGAAGCACAGGTCATCCAATACCCTTAGTGCGGGTTGGTATGTAGTCAAAGACAGTTTTACCATCACCGAGCGCTTATATATCGGTGATTACACGGTGAATATTCTTTTATGCGATGGCGCCACATTGACCGCAAACGACGGTATCGGTTTATCCCGCGGCGGCACCTTAAATATATACGGGCAGGCAGATGACAGCGGAAAAATCTTTGCCCATTATGAAAAGGGACCCGAGACCGAGGATATCAATAAGGGCGTTATCGGAGCAGATTCCGGTGATACGGGAACCATCCGTATTTACGGCGGCAGCCTTGATGTGGAAACAGGTCATACAATCAACTGCTATTACGGTGCCGCAATTGGTGGAGGTAAAGGCGGCTATACAAAAAAAATTGAAATCTACGGAGGCAATGT
>ONWY01000168.1 GCA_900321665.1 uncultured Eubacteriales bacterium | reverse complement strand
GATCCGTTTTGTTGGAATGAAGTAAAAAGTCAACTTGGCTGATGCCGGTTGACGGTTTTTGTGGAAAGATTGCAAAAATGATTTTAAACGGCTATCTTTACGAAAAGTACCGATAAAGAAAGATTGGTTCTTTTTTATAGGTAAAAGAGCCACGATTGAGTCAGTTTCAATTAGGTTTTCATATGATAAAAGAAGGTAAAAAATGAACAGCGGTTTTTCAAATTTTCTCAAACAAGTCAGAATAAACAAGGGGCTTTCGCAGCAAATGCTGGCAGACAGGCTTTTTGTTACAAAGGCTACCGTTGCCCGGTGGGAAAAAGGCAGCCGTATGCCCGATGCCGCAATGATTTTGAAAATCGCAGAGTGCCTGGATATTGATGTTGCACTGCTGATGAATGCTATCGCCGAGGACAGCGATGCACCGCAAGTCATTATTGTGGACGATGAAAAAATCATCCTTAACGGCGGTATCCCGATTTTAAAGCAAGTGATGCCCGATGCTGAGGTTACGGGCTTTACCAAGCCTTCAAGCGCCATTGAATACGCAAAAAGCCACAAGGTTGATTTGGCGCTGCTGGATATTGAAATGGGGATGACAAGCGGCTTTGATGTTTGCAGAGAGCTTTTAAAATATAATGCTAAAACAAATGTTATTTTTCTTACCGCTTACACCGATTATGCACTCGATGCTTGGTCAACCGGAGCAAGCGGGTTTATGCTGAAGCCGCTGACTGCCGAAGGCATTCGTGCACAGCTTGAAACACTGCGTTACCCGATTTCCATCGGCACCACGGCAGGAGGTACGGCACAATGAGCGAGTGGTCGATTCCCTTTTATTTTTTCATCATCGGCGCAGCGATGCTGCTGACAGTGCTGGGACTGTTACTAACTGCGATTTTGCCCTATCTGGAGCGGTGGAGCAAGCGCTTCTTTTTTTCTTATTTCTTTGTTTTGATGATATGCTGTATCGCGAGCATTTTTGATATCATTTTCTTGCGATATTATCACTCGCCGTTATTGTCAAATGCGTTGCTCTTTTTTGAAATTCTTTTCCTTTCATTTCCATTCCCGATGTTGACGGCATATTTAGTGCACTGCCTCAAAAAGGATTTAAGAAAAAGTAAACTGTTTCATTTAGTGACAGGGTTGTGGTTTGTCTTTTTCATCCTGCTCGGGAGCACGTTTTTTACGGACTTTATCTATTACAGCGAGTCTAACTATGACTTCCATCGCGGTCCATGGTTCCCGCTTCTGTTGCTGCCGATTATCATCATCTCCATTTTGAATTTTGCCGCAACCGTTTACTCGCGCAAGCAGCTTTCTCGCAAGTATTTTTACAGTTTTTTGATTGCCTCGCTCCCGATGACAGCGGCATTAGTGATACATTCCTTTACCGATGTCACACTCCTTGTTGATATCAGCACCGTGCTTTCCGCGATTTCCATGTTCGGTCTGATACTCTCGGCACAAATAGAAGACCATCTCAGGCAGCAGCAGGAGATTGCGCAACAAAAGGCAAGCATCAATGTATTGCAGATGCGGCCGCATTTCATCTACAACACGATGATGAGCATTTACTATTTGATTGCACAAGACACCGAAAAGGCGCAGAAAATCACGCTCGATTTTTCGACTTATCTCAGAAAGAATTTCACGGCATTGGCGAAAAATGAAAGCATTGCCTTTACCGAAGAGCTCGAGCACACGCGCGCGTACCTTGCAGTGGAGCAGACCCGCTTTGAGGATGATTTGTTTGTGGAATTTGACACACCGCACATTCGCTTTCGCATTCCCCCGCTGACCCTGCAGCCGATTGTGGAGAACGCTATCAAGCACGGGCTTGACCCCGAGCTCAATCCTCTGCATGTTAAGGTGAAAACGCGGCTGACCGAAAACGCAAGTGAAATCACGGTTGAGGACACAGGCCCCGGCTTTGCGGCAAACAGAAATGACGAGCCGCATATTGCCCTCGCAAATGTTAAGGAGCGGCTCGAAATGATGTGCGGCGGCACGCTGACAATAGCGCCCCGTGAAGGCGGCGGAACCGTCGTAACGGTGCTCATTCCCAACAACTTTAATAAAACCGGCGACTGACTTTCCATAAATTTCGCCCTGCTCGCATGATGCGAGCAGGGCTTTTTTTGCAATTTTTAAATTTTCAGTCAATTCTCTATTCACTATTTAGAGAAGCTAATGATACTCTGTAATAAATAACAGATTATTGATTCTTACAATAGCGGATAAACCCGCAAATTGTCTTCACCTTGGTTTCGGGGTCGGTAATCTTGGTTTGAATGACAAAGGATTCGATTGCCGCAATCGTGGAAATCACACAAATCGCCCCCATGCAAATGTGGGCGGAAAGCTCTGTTTCCACACCAATCGCCTCAATAATTTTGAGCGCGAAGGGAAATAAAAATATCGAGCCGCCTAAGATTTTGCCAAAAAGCGAGTGCACAATAAAGAACTTTTTGCACTTCGCGAGTGAAAGCAGCCCTGCCGCCAAATCACCCAAACCGGTGATAATCATCCAAATCACGACCCAAGAGGGCACAAAATGCTGCACAAGCAGGATTTTTGCAAGTGCCATATAGGTGACAATATCGCCTACCGTATCCAAAACCGAGCCGATAGCGCTGGTGGAATTAAACTTGCGCGCAATCGGACCATCAATTAAATCGGTGATACCGCAAAAGGTGTAAATCACCAAAAAGCGCCAATCTATGGTCGGAAATATGTATAAAAAGGCTGCCGCAACGATTCTGGCACCTGAAACAATATTTGCTAAATTTTTTTTCATACTTTCTCCTAACATATGTCATTATTGATAATTTGATTATCAATCACTGTTTATTATAATATATTCCTCGACAAAATACAACTGTTATTTTGTAAACCTGACACTGATTTCACCCGAGGAAAGCACCTGCCGCCCTTGCGCGGTTTCCACCACAAGCGCGCCCTTCTCATCAATATCCACTGCGGTGGCGCGGTATGAAACACCGTTTTTGGTAAACGAAATTTCCTTGCCGAGCACCACGCTGTGCGCTTTATACTCCTCCAAAATGCGCGGATTTTCCAAATCCTCGCAAACTGCAATCAGCTCTCGCGCGGCTGCCTGCAGCAAAGCGGCGCGCGAAAAGCCGCTGTCATTCAAGCCGCCTGCGGTAGCCGCCAGCTCCGGAGGGAAAACACTCGTGCTGTAGTTAATACCGATGCCGACAATGACACTCTCCAAATTGCCGCTTTCAAAATCGGATACCGCCTCGGTCAAGATGCCGCAGACCTTCTTATCCTCTAAATAAATATCGTTTACCCACTTAATCCCGGGCTTCAAGGTGCTGATGCTTTCAATCGCCCGCACCACGCTGACCGCTGCCGCAGTGGTAATAAATACCGCGTCGGCAAGTGTTTTTTGCGGGTGGAAAATGTAGGAATAATAGATTCCCGTATCCCCCGGCGAATAAAAGCTCCTGCCGCACCTGCCTCTGCCGGCGGTTTGCTCGTTTGCCGCAATGAGCATATTGTCGCGCAAGCCCTCTGCGAGCAGGCGCTTAGCTTGGGTATTGGTACTGTCGATTGTCTGATAAAAGCGGGTCTGCACGCCGGCGGGCAACGAGAGGTCATAGGGGGTCAACACATTTTCACCGAGGCGATAGCCTCTGTTGGTGCCCGCCTCAATGCCAATGCCCTCGCTTTGCAGCTGCTTGACCGCCTTCCACACCGCATTGCGCGAAACCTCGAAGCGCGCAGCGAGCTCTTGCCCCGAAAGGCTTTTATCGCGATTTTGCGCCAGAGCTTTTAAAATATCCTCTTTTAACATGGCACACCTC
>ONWY01000063.1 GCA_900321665.1 uncultured Eubacteriales bacterium | reverse complement strand
GACAAGGGCACTGCCGCTTTAAAATCCCCGACTTACATGGCAGATGCCGCGCAGATTTCCACTTACCGAGAGGGCTTGGTATCCGCCACGGATATCAACGCGGACAATGTGATTGAAATCCCGTGCCGCGCCGAGGCAAACGGCGGCGAGTACGAGGTGCTCACAGAGTGGAAGCAATTCGGCTTCGACAAATTCACCGATATTGTGCAGGGCGTTTGCTCCGATAATTTGATTTTTAATTTTCCCGAAAAATGGAAGGGTCAGGTTGCCGTATTGCGCAAGGGTGATGTGTGGTCGTTTTACGACACCGGAACCGGTGAGCAGGAAAAGCTGTTTGATCTTGCCGTTGCCGATATTTCCGAGTGGAAGTCGCTGAGCGCCAATTATGATAAGCTGAAGATTTATTACGGTACCATTTACGGTGTCAAGCTTGCCGATACCGATTCGGCGCTTGCCCTTTCTAAAAATGAGATTGAACAATGTATTATTAATATTCGTTAGGAGGCTGTTATGAAAAGAGTTTTAGTTGCCGAAGATGAAGCAACCATCAGAGATTTTATTGTCATTAATTTAAAACGGGGCGGTTACCAAACCGCAGAAGCTTCCAACGGAAAGGAAGCGCTCGAAATATATGAAAGCGCCGATGGCGATTTTGATGTGGCGATTTTAGATATTATGATGCCGGAGATGGATGGCTTGGCACTGTGTAAAGAGCTCAGAAAGCGTTCACCGGGCATCGGCATTATCTTCTTGACGGCAAAAACCCAAGAGATTGATAAGGTGACCGGTTTGATGGTCGGTGCCGATGATTATGTCACAAAGCCGTTTTCTCCCGCAGAGCTGATGGCGCGCGTGGATGTGCTGTATCGACGCGTGAGCATGAATGCTTCGCCCGCTTCGGATGATGATGAAATTACCCTGGGCAGGTTCACGCTCAACACCAAGAACCGCACCTTTACGAAAGACGGTAACCCGATTGTGCTCACCCAGGTGGAATTTCAAATGATGGAGTATTTCTTTAAAAACCCCGATGCCGCCTTGGAAAGAGATGATATTCTCGAAAAGATTTGGGGGCACGGCTTCTATGGTGATAAGATAGTGGATGTCAATATCAGAAGGCTTCGCATGAAGGTAGAGGATGACCCCTCTAATCCGCAGCATTTGATGACGGTCTGGGGTCTTGGCTATAAGTGGATTAAGTGAGTTTAGCATTTGAAAAAAATCAATTTAAGCAAAAAATGGAATATTCGCAAAAAGCTTGATGAAACGATTCACTCCGCTTCTTTGGAAGCGCGCTGGGAAAAAACGGCGCTGATTGCGGTTTTGGTTTTTATCGTTGTCTTTTCGGTTGCGCTCGCAATTGTGGTCAACATGTTTTATACCAATGCGGTCAGAGAGCGTATCAACTCCCTGCATACGGACACGGTCGATGCTTACTTTCAATCCTATACCGATTCGGAAAGCTCTTTTACCAACGGTGCCATTCAGTTTACCAATAATTTTCGCTATTCCGATAAAATGGAGGTATGGATTATCTCCGCTTCGGGAAAGCCGCTGTTGTCCTCGAGCGGGCTGTTGATTGATAACTCCGTGAAAATGCCGGATTACGAGCTGGCGCTCAATTCCGAGGATAGCCGCGGTGAGTGGAAGGGGAAGATGAACGGCTCCGAGTCGGTGATGGCAGTGACCAACATCTTGAAAAATGATAACGGCGAAAGCATCGGCGCCATTCGTTACATTACCTCTTTAACCAAGCTCAATACACAGGTGTTTTTGATTATGATTTCGGTCATTTTCTTAATCGTAGCGGTAGCTTCGTTGTTGTTCTCTTTCAACAAAATGTTTATCCGCTCCGTGGCTTCGCCCATCAAGGCATTAAAGAATACGGCGGCTGCTATCGCCAAGGGCGATTTTACCGTGAAATCCACCTACACGCGAGAGGATGAAATCGGAGAGCTGTATGAGTCAATGGATTACATGGCGACCGAGCTTGGCAGAATTGATAAAATGAAAAATGATTTTATCACCACCGTATCTCATGAATTGCGCACCCCGTTGACCGCTATCAGCGGTTGGGGCGAAACACTCATTAGTATGGATGACAGCGACCCCGAGCTGAATAAAAAGGGCTTGCAGGTCATCGTCAGCGAGTCGCAGCGCCTGTCGGGGCTGGTGGAAGAGCTGCTTGATTTCTCGCGCGTGCAACAGGATACTTTTATTCTTAAAAAAGAGCCGATTGATTTGCTCGCGGAATTAGATGAAATTGCACTCGTTTTCAGCGAAACCGCAAAGCGAGACGGCAAGCATTTCCAATATGACGCGCCCGAAATACCCGCGATGTGCAAGGGCGATGCCGATAGGCTTAAGCAAGCTTTTGTCAATGTTATCGGCAATGCGATAAAGTATACCGACGAGGGCGGGCTCATTGATATCCATGCTAATATTGTGGAAAATGAGTTGATTATTTTTATCAGAGATAACGGCTGCGGGATTTCCGAAGAGGATTTGCCGCGCGTAAAAGAAAAGTTTTTTAAAGCAAATGATAGGGTGCACGGCAACGGTATCGGGCTGGCTGTGGCAGATGAAATCATCACCCGCCATGGCGGCACACTCGATATCAAAAGCACATTGGGAGAAGGCACCATTGTTAAAATTACATTGCCGCTCGGTTTAGATTAGCGGCAGCAGGAGAGATTATGAAAAAACAACAAGAATGTGAGCTTATCAGAAAAACCTCTGTCGGCGGCGAAGCGTTAATTGAAGGCATTATGATGCGCGGTCCCAAGGGCTCTGCAGTCGCTTGCCGCTTGCCCGACGGGGAGATTGAAACCGAGTTTTTGGAGTATCAACCGATTTCCGCAAAGACAAAGTTCTTTAAGATTCCGATTATCAGAGGTTTTGTTATTTTTATCGATTCCATGCTCTTAGGCTATAAGGCGCTGATGCTCAGTGCCGAAAAGCAAGGGCTTGATGATGAGGAAATTCAGCAAGAGGAGCTTTCAAAGTTCGATAAATGGCTGCTCGACCACTTTGGCGATAAGGTCATGAGCATTGTCTCAACCATCGGCATGGTGCTCGGCATTGTGCTTGCCTTTTTCCTCTTTTTCTGGATGCCGACCTTTTTATTCCAATTTTTCAGTGCAGGCGCCGCGAAGGGCTTCGGCTGGGTGTTTCAAAACTTCGGCTTAATGTTTTCCAAGGGAGAAGTGTTGAATGCCGTTTTGGCAGCTTCCGTTCTCGCTCCGTTTAAAGCCCTGTTTGAAGGTGTGCTGCGCATGATTATCTTCATCCTTTACATCCTGCTGATTTCGCGCATGAAGGATATTCAAAGAGTCTTTCAGTACCACGGTGCGGAGCATAAAACCATTTTTTGCTATGAAAAAGGGCTGCCGCTTACTGTGGAAAATGTCAAAAAGCAAATCAGATTTCATCCGCGCTGCGGCACAAGCTTCATCTTTATGATTCTTATTTTAAGCATCCTGTTTTCCACTCTTCTTTCGTATATTTTGCCCGATGTCATTGTGCAGACCAGAATGTTGTGGATTGCGATTAAGATTTTGCTGCTGCCGTTTATGATGGGCGTGGGGTATGAGTTGATAAAATATGCCGGAAAGCACGATAACCTGTTTGTGCGCATCGTTTCCGCCCCCGGGCTATGGATGCAGCGCTTGACCACCAGGGAGCCCTCTGAGAATGCAATCATTGAAATCGGTATTGCATCTTTAAAAGCGGTTATTACCGATAATCCCGAGGATGACACTTTATGAGAGCAGACCTGCTCGCGCGTGCGATTGCGCGGCAATTGGAGCCCGTCAGCGATTGTGCGGCATTTGAAGCAAAGTGCCTGGTAGAGCATTTTTGTGCCGCCGGTATCGATGATATTTATTTGCAAAGGGAGCTTGCCGATGTACCTTCAGCGCGCTTGCAAGAAGCGATTCAACAGCGCTTGCAGGGCATTCCGCTCCAATATATTTTGGGCGAGTGGGATTTTTGCGGCAACACTTTTTATGTGAATGAAAATGTGCTCATTCCGCGCCCTGAAACAGAGCTGTTGTGCGAGTGCCTGGCAGATAAAATGAGCCCCGGCACTTATGTGTACGATTTGTGTGCCGGCAGCGGCTGCATTGCCATCAGCGTTGCGAAGGCGACCGGTGCGCAGGTATGCGCGGTAGAAAAGTACACAGGTGCATTTAGCGTTTTGCAACGCAATATTCAAAAGCACGGCGCCCGCGTGCAGGCTAAGCAGTGGGATATTACCGAGGCACCCGATGGTAGCTTCGCCCCGGCGGATATTATTTTATCGAACCCGCCGTATATCGCAAAAGGAGAACTTGCTACCCTGCAGCGCGAGGTGCAGCGCGAGCCGCAAACCGCGCTCGATGGCGGAGCAGACGGCTTCGATTTTTACAGAGCCATTTGCCGCAATTTTATGCCCCTGTTAAAGCCCGGCGGTTATGCCGCTTTCGAGATAGGGGAAGGGCAGGCAGAGGGCTTGCGACAGATTTTTTCCGCTTACCGCCACATTCAAACCATCAAGGATTACAACGGCATCGAGCGCGTTGTGATTTTCGGAAAGGATTCATAAATGATTATTTCGTATTTACTTTCGGGCGATTTTGAAACTGCCCTGATTAATTTGTTTGTGCTGCTGTTCGTGGTGGTGTGTATTAACCCGATTCACGAGTATGCGCATGCGCTTGCGGCATATAAGCTTGGTGATAACACGGCAAAGTCAATGGGAAGGTTGACCGTCAATCCGTTGGCTTCCTTCGATTTGTTCGGCACGCTGATGTTTTTGTTGGTGGGTATCGGTTGGGCAAAACCCGTGCCGATTAACCCGCGCAATTTTAAAAAGGTGCCGCAAAAAGCCGGCATGGTGATTACCGCTGCGGCGGGTCCTCTTTCCAATTTGATTGTTGCATTTATCAGCGCGCTGGTGGTTGGCGCGGTGGAAAAATTCGCACCTGTCGGTAATGTTACGGAATATATCAGCCTTGCTTTTGTGATGTTGGTGCAAATTAATGTGCTTCTTGCCGTGTTTAATTTAATCCCGTTGCCGCCGCTTGACGGCTCGCGGATTGCGGCAGGTATTTTGCCGGACAAAATCTATTTTAAGCTTTTTAAATATGACAATATCATCCGCAATGCGTTGATGGGCTTTTTGCTCCTTTCCATGCTGCTTAACCGCTTCGGGATTGATTTGCTGTTTCCGATGCGCTGGTTGGAAAGTGCGATTGCAAAAGGGATGCTGCAGCTTTCATTTTTAATCTTCGGAATTCAATAGGAGAAAGTATGGAAATATCGTACCGAATTGCTGATTTTGAAGGACCGCTTGATTTGCTCCTTCACTTAATCAACAGGCATAAATTGAATATTCACGATATCCCCATTTTCGATTTGGTAGAGCAGTATATTGCTGCGGTGCGTGAAATGCAGGCAAATGACGAGATGGATGTTGCCAGCGATTTTGTCGATATGGCTTCGCGCTTGATTTATATCAAGACCGTTTCTCTGCTCCCGGTGCACGAAGAGGCAGATGAGCTCAAAAAAGAGTTGGAAGGCGAGCTCATTGAGTATCAGGAGTGCAAGCTCATCGCCGAAAAGCTCTCGCAAATGACAGATGGCTTTGCCTATTTTGTCAAGGCACCGGAGAAAATTGAGGTAGACAAAACCTATCACAATTCCCACGAGGTGTTTGAAATCGCGACAGCATATATGTATGCCGTCGGCAAGGGAAAGCGCCGGCTGCCGCCGCCCGAGGATTCATTTAAGCCGATTGTGCAAAGGCGCATTGTGCCGGTGCATGCAAAAATATCGTATGTCATGCGCAAGCTGTTTCAAAAAAGGCGCATGAAGCTGCAATCGCTTTATGAAGCTTCTGCCGACCGCTCGGAGCTCGTTGCCACCTTTTTGGCAATTTTACAGCTTGCAAGAGATAAAAAGATTTATATTGACGGTGAGGGTGCCGATACCCAAATCACCGCTTTAGTAGGAGAAAACGACAATGGCAATCAATAAAAAGGCAGCAATCGAAGCGATGCTCTTTGCGGCAGCGGAGCCGGTGGAGAGCGAAAAAATCGCCGCTGTTTTGGAAATAGAGACAAGCGAGGTTTTATCGCTCATTGCGGCTTTGCAGCAAGAGTACGTGGAGCGCGAAAGCGGGCTTTGCATTCTCAAGCTTGCCGAGAGCTTTCAGCTTTGCTCGCGCAAGGAATATATTGAGCAAATCCGCGCTCTTTTGGAGCTCAGGAAGAATACACCTCTTTCCCAAGCGGCGCTGGAGGTCTTGGCAATCGTGGCATATAACCAACCTGTCACAAAGGCGTTTATCGAGCAGGTGAGAGGTGTGGATTGCTCCGGTGTGCTTCGCTCGCTGACCGAGAAGGTACTCATTGAAGAAAAGGGCAGGCTGGATTTGCCGGGCAGACCCCTGCTTTACGGCACAACCGATAATTTCCTTCGCTGCTTCGGGATGGAAAGCTTAGAGGATTTGCCTGAGCTTCCCGAAAAGCAACAGCCTAACGACGGCAGCGAGAATCAAATCACGCTCAATGAAGCGCTCGCGCAAGCGCAACCCGAGGTATAGCTATGTGGTGGAAAATAATCTTAATTATATTGGCGCTGATATTTCTGTTTTTTTGCCAAAGTGTTCATATCATCATTTCCTATGACGGTGAGTTTAAGCTCATCGCGGGCTTAGGGTTGATTCGCTTGAATATTCTGAAATTAGCAGAAAAGTTTTTGAATAAACCCAGAGAGAAAAAGCCCGAGGACGAGGAAAAGAAAGAAGAACCGAAGGAAGAAAAAAAGGAAGAGGAAAAAGAGAAAAAGCCGGCGGAAGAAAAGCCGAATGTCTTTAAAGAGGTAATCGAATTGCGCGGGGTAGACGGCGCAGTCGATTTGCTCAGCGAGTTTTCCTCCTTGCTTTCCAAATTCGGCGGCGGACTTGTTAAGCACTTTGTCGTGCGCAAGCTGGTGGTGCATCTTGCCATTACCGGTAGTGATGCGGCGGATACCGCGATTAAATTCGGCGCGGTAAGCGCTGCGGCATTCCCGGCA
>ONWY01000208.1 GCA_900321665.1 uncultured Eubacteriales bacterium | reverse complement strand
GGGATTATTCTCGTTTTTCTTCTCTCTCATAAAGCAGCCTTCGCTTTCTTAAAGATTTGAGATATATTATACACTATTTTTATCCTTTTCACAAGATTTCATTGACTTTTTTGCGGAAAATTAATATAATAAGAAAGTAAATGTTGGCAGTGATAAGGATTGGTAAAATTTGCCTTTTTCAGAGAGAGGGCGGTCGGTGCAAGCTCTTAATGGCGGTTTTATCTGCTCCCTTTGAGCCACCTGCCGAAAGGCGGGCGTTTTCCTGCGTTAAAGGAGAGTTGAGTGGTGCTTCGGCACAATTCGGGTGGTACCGCGAAGGGTTTCCTCCGTCCCGATTTGTGGCGGGGTCTATTTTTTTGTAATTTTAAATTGAGGTGATATATCATGGAATGGATGGGATTAAATGAAATCCGCGAAAAATATCTTTCTTTCTTTGAAAGTAAGGGGCATTTGCGCTTGCCCTCTTTTTCACTGATGCCTAATGGAGACAACAGCCTGCTGTTGATTAACTCCGGTATGGCGCCGATGAAAAAGTATTTTACCGGTGAGGTCACACCGCCGCGCAAGAGAGTCACCACCTGCCAAAAGTGCATCCGCACGCCGGACATCGAGCGTGTCGGTAAAACCGCAAGGCACGGCACCTTCTTTGAGATGCTCGGTAACTTCTCTTTTGGCGATTACTTTAAACCGGAAGCAACCAAGTGGGCATGGGAGTTTTGCACCGAGGTAATGCAAATGCCGGTTGATAAGCTTTGGGTAACGATTTACCTCGATGATGATGAAGCGTTTAAAATCTGGACCGAGCAGGTAGGCGTGCCTGCCGAAAGAATTGTCAGGCTCGGGAAAGAGGATAATTTCTGGGAGCACGGCACCGGTCCCTGCGGCCCCTGCTCCGAAATCTATTTTGACCGCGGCGAAAAATACGGCTGCGGCAAAGAAACCTGCGGCGTCGGCTGCGATTGTGACCGTTATACCGAGTTTTGGAACCTGGTATTCACACAGTTTGATTCCGATGGCAACGGCAACTATGCGCCTCTGGAGCACCCGAATATCGATACCGGTATGGGGCTTGAAAGGCTTGCTTGCATTATGCAGGGTGTGGACAACCTGTTTGAGGTCGACACCGTGCAGAATATTATGAAAAAAATCAGTGAAATTGCGGGCGTGAAATATCATGATGATGAAAAGAGTGATGTTTCGCTGCGCGTTATCACCGACCATATTCGCTCTGCTACTTTTATGATTGGCGATGGGGTAATGCCCTCGAATGAAGGCAGAGGCTATGTATTGCGCCGCTTAATCAGGCGCGCTTGCAGGCATGGCAGACTCTTAGCTGTCAACAAGCCTTTCCTTTATGAGGTGGTGGATACCGTCATTGCGGAAAACCACACGGCATACCCGGAGCTTGCCGATAAAGCGGAGATTATCAAAAAGATTATTCACTCCGAGGAGGAGTCCTTCGGCAAGACAATTGATGCCGGTCTGCTGCGCTTGCACGAGGAGATTAAAAACCTGCAGGGCAATATTTTAAGCGGTAAGGATGCTTTCAAGCTCAACGATACCTATGGCTTCCCGCTCGATTTAACCAAAGATATTTTGGAAGAGTACGGCATTACGGTGGATGAGGATGAATTTAACTCTTTGCTTGAGAACCAAAAGCAAACCGCAAGAGCGGCGCGCAAGGATGCCGGTGCCGATGCTTGGAAGGGCAGTAATATCAAGATTGATGTGCCGCCGACCGAGTTTTTGGGCTATACACAGTTTAACTGCGATGCGAAAATCCTTGCAATTATCAACAAAGAGGGCGAGCTTGTTCAAGCGCTCGGTGCCGGTGATGAAGGCGCACTGATTTTGGATAAAACCACGATGTATGCGCTTTCCGGCGGTCAGGTGGGCGATGTCGGCAGTATCAAAGCGGGCAACAATGTCTTCTATGTCGGCGATACCACGAAGGATGATAACGGTCTGTTTTACCACGCAGGCTCGGTCAGTGAAGGTATCATCTCAGTCGGTCAGCAGGTCAGCGTAGCGGTAAATGAGTACCGCAGAAAAAATATTATGCGCAACCACACGGCAGCCCACCTGCTGCAAGCAGCGCTCAGAGAGGTGCTCGGTACCCATGTGGAGCAGGCAGGTCAGCTGGTGAATGAAAACGAGGTGCGCTTTGACTTTACGCACTTTGAAGCGATGAGCGATGAAGAAATCACCAAGACCGAAATGCTTGTCAATGAGTTTATTTTATCGGCTACCGAGGTCACCATGCAGGAAATGCCGATTGAGGAAGCCAAGAAAATGGGCGCGATGATGCTCTTCGGCGAAAAGTACGGCGATATCGTGCGCGTTGTCAAAGCAGGCGATTTTTCAACCGAATTTTGCGGCGGTACCCATGTGGCAAACAGCGGCGAGCTCGGTCTGTTTAAGATTATCAGCGAGGCTTCGGTCGCTTCCGGTGTCAGAAGAATTACGGCGGTTACCGGTGCGAACCTTTATACATTATTAAAGAGCTTGGAATACACAACAAAAACGGTGAGGTCATTGTTAAAAGCAAACGAGAGTGATGTCATCTCAAAGCTTGAAACCTTTATCGGAGAGTATAAAGCCGAGCAAAAGAAAATCGGCGAGCTGACTGCGGAAATTACCCGCTTAAAGAGTGCCGATATGTTTAAAGAACCGATTCAAATCGGTGATATCGCGCTGTATGTGGCTTCTCTCGAGAATGTCACACCCGATGCTTTGCGCACCATGGGGGATGAGCTGAAAGCAAAGGGCGATAATGTGGTTGCCGTGCTGTCTACAGTCAATGGCGATAAAGCCAATTTTGCGAGTGTTTGCGGTAAAGCAGCAATTGCAAAGGGCTTAAAAGCAGGCAACCTTGTGAAAGAAATTGCCACTCTTGCCGGCGGCGGCGGTGGCGGCAGACCGGATTCCGCTATGGCAGGCGCCAAGAATGTGGGTGCTGTGCCGGCTGCCATGAGCAAGGTGGAAGAAATTGTCAAGAAAATGCTGGGCTAAGGAGGACACAATGAGCGATTGTATTTTTTGCAAAATAGCAACCGGGGAAATCCCGACCAATAAAGTTTATGAGGATGATAAGGTTATTGCCTTCCATGATATGGACCCGCAGGCGCCAACCCATATTCTTGTTATCCCGAAAGCGCATATTGCTTCCGCTTCCGAAATCAATGCCGAAAACAGTGCAGTGGTGGCGCATATTTTTGAGGTAATTGCAAAAATTGCTGCGGAAAACGGCTTTG
>ONWY01000021.1 GCA_900321665.1 uncultured Eubacteriales bacterium | reverse complement strand
TAAAAAGAGGTCTTTCCATAGCCTTTTGGCTATTTTCAGACCTCTTTTTTAAATTACCTTTATTAAATTTTTAGGGGCTGTGTTTTTTCACAGCCCCTTAAACATTAATATTATTAAATTCATTAATATTGCTTGCCCCAATAGACCATGTGCTTTGCCGGTCTGCCGCAGCAAACGCAGGTGTCCGCCAAATGCTCTTCTTTGAAGGGAATGCAGCGGGATTTCACACCGCCTGTTTCATCCTTAATCTTTTCTTCACAAGCGCTGTCACCGCACCACATGGCTTTAATAAATCCGCCTTCATTTTTTGAGTAGTTTAAAAACTCCTCGTATGTAAGCGCGGTGTGGGTTTTCTCCTTCAGGTTTTCGAGGGCTTTTTGATACAAGCCGTCGTGCACTGCCTGCAGGGTGCTTTCCACGCTCTGCTCCAAATCGGCAAGGGGAGTGAATACCTTTTCGCGATTATCGCGGCGCACCAAAACACACTGCTCTTTTTCTATATCCTTCGGGCCGATTTCCAAGCGAACGGGAACGCCCTTCATCTCATACTCTGCAAATTTCCAACCGGGCGAATTGTCGCTCTCATCCACCTTCACGCGGTAGCCTTTGGCTTTGAGCTTTGCTTCAAGCTCCTTCGCTTTTTCTATCACGCCGCCCTTGTGCGCGGCAATGGGGATAATGACAACCTGAATCGGTGCGATTTTAGGCGGTAAAACAAGCCCGTTATCATCGCCGTGAACCATAATAATGGCACCAATCATTCTGGTTGAAACACCCCAAGAGGTTTGGTGGGGATTTTGCAGCTGATTGTCTCTGTCGGTAAACTGAATGCCGAACGCTTTTGCAAAGCCGTTGCCGAAATAGTGAGAGGTACCGCCTTGCAGGGCAACACCGTTGTGCATCATCGGCTCAATGGTGTAGGTGGAGATAGCGCCGGCAAATTTTTCCTTCTCTGTTTTTTTGCCGGTAATAGCGGGGATTGCAAGGGTTTCTTTGTAGAAATCCTCGTATACCTTTAGCATGCGCATGGTTTCTTCCTGCGCATCCTCAGCCGTTTCGTGCATGGTGTGACCCTCTTGCCATAAAAACTCGGAAGAGCGCAGGAAGGGTCTGGTTGTTTTCTCCCAGCGCATCACCGAGCACCACTGGTTGTACAGCTTCGGCAAATCGCGGTAGGAATTAATCACCTTTGCATAGTGCTCGCAAAATAACACCTCGGAAGTCGGGCGAATGGCGAGCCTTTCATTCAGCTTTTCCGAACCGCCGATGGTGACCCATGCTACCTCGGGGGCGAAGCCTTCCACATGGTCCTTTTCGCGATTTAAAAGGCTTTCGGGAATGAGCATCGGCATGTAGACATTTTCGTGGCCGGTCTCTTTAAAGCGCCTGTCCAAGTCTTTTTGGATGTTTTCCCAAATTGCATAACCGTAAGGGCGAATGACCATGCAGCCCTTCACGCCCGAATAATCAATTAATTCGGCTTTTTTTACAACATCTGTGTACCATTTAGCAAAATCCTCATCCATAGAGGTAATGGAATCATTTTTCTTTTCTTTTGCCATGTTATCCTCCAATTATAATAATGTAACTATTATAATATAATTCTTATAAAAATTCAATAATAACCTAACCGCAGCAGGGGATTATTCCGTTTTTTCTTTGATATAATCGGCAAAATCGCCGATGGTTTTGATTTGTGCCAGCGCTTCATCCGGTACCTCAATCATATATTTATCTTCAATGCTCATCACAAGCTCTATCATATCAAATTCATCAAAGCCGATGTCGGCAAAGGTGGTGTTTTCCTCGATACCGGCAGTGTCAAATTCAAACTCCTCGCCAAGCAGAGCCACAAAGTCTTTAAATTCCATTTTTTCACCTCGCTTTTTTCATCCGAATCAATCCGTTTAACACATAATATGTTATCAAAATTATATTGTTTTGACAATACATACATTCATTAGAGTTGCATTTTTTTCGTTTTATTTATTTCACTGAATATCAAATTAAAAAATGTCACAAATATTTAATCTTTATTTTACTAAAAAATATGCATTTTGCACAAGATTATTCTTCGGCAAATTTGCCAAAAATCTGTAATAAATTTGTAATAATCACCAAAAAATTGAATGATGATTGACTTTAAAATATTTATAGAGTAATATTATAGTAAGTAGATATGGGTGAATTATGCCCAAACCACTAAATCTATTTAATCTACATAATGGAGGTTGAAAGACATGAAAAAGTGTAAAAAAGTTTTAGCACTTGTGTTAGCTCTTGTCATGTTGCTTTCGGCAGTCGCCGTAGGCTTTACAGCGAGCGCAACCAATGTTAAGAAGCTTTACACCGGTTCTGCGCTGGCAGGCAAGATGAATCGTGCCGACAGCTATGATTTGACCAATGAGCAATATGCTTCTATTATCCTTGACTTTGTCGACAAGGCACTTGCCGAGGCTAATATTGCACCGTTTGTTTATCCGGTCACAGCCGGTGTCAGAATCAGCATTAATGCAAAAGATATCAACTCGCTCAACTCTACACTTGCCGGTCTGCCGGCGTTGTTAGACAAAATCCCTCTTAAGAGTACAGTTGTGAAAGATATTGCCGATTTGAAATTTGATTTCTTTACGGCAAACACCTCTCGCGACGGCACTCTGAAGCGTGATGGCGATTTTATCAATGCATTGATATCTTTTATTAGGTATGCAGATAATAATGAGAATATTTGCGACCTTATCAGAAACGGTGTCGGCAGCGGCAGCGGTCAGTTTGATGCCGGTGTGTTAAACGGTACCATCAACAATATGGCGGGCGACATTGTCGGCGATATTGTCGGTTTCCTGAAAAAGACCCTGTTCCAAGATTCAAATGCAAACCTCGATACGGAGATTGCAGGCCTTATCACAGAGCTGCTCAACGGTATGAACATCGAGATGCTTGATGGCTATACCTTTGAACCGAGCGATACCCTGTATTCCACTATCGATAAGCTGGTCAGAGTATTGACCAAGTGGGGCATTACCAACATTCAAAATGATACCTGGAAGTTTAAGGATATGATTTTGAGTGCTATGCCTTCCTTTGAAAAGGATTATCCCTTCATTAAGCTTGATAACATCACCAAGATTTCCTGGGATTGGGAAGCAGACGGTATGGGCAAAAAGTTTGTTGCAGGCACAGCCAGCACCTACTTAATTTACCATATTAATAACTTCTTGGGCAATGTGGTTGAAACCATCATCCCCGAGTTTAAGACCTTTACCGGTTCTCTCGGCGGCGGTATTTCCTCCACAGCCGGCTGGAAAAAGGATAATTCTACCAACTCCTTAACCACCTTAAACCAAAACATTGCCAAGGCTGCGCAGTATGCCGACATCAAGCTTAATGACGGCGGCACCTTCACCGATGAAGAAGCAGCAGCTTTAAGCAACCCCACCAAGACCTATGCGATGGTGCTTGCCAATGCAATCATCCGCATGTTCTTCCCGGGTATCAAGGTGGAAAAGGAAGATATTATCAATGGTAATATCGCTACCTTGGCTGTAGAAGCTTTGAATGAATTTATGACTTACTACATTCCCGAGAATGCTTTAAACGATTTATACACTTACAGTGATACAGGCACAGTGCTTAACCGCACCAAGTACACCGAGAGCTATTGTAAAACCGTTTACAAGAGCCAGCTTGCGCAAATGATTGCTAAATTTGCTTCAGGCTATCTTCCCGAGCAAACCGGCAAGCTTGTATTCAGTAACAAGACAAATCTTGACGCAGTGCTCAAAGACATTGCAAAATATGTGCTTAATGTCGTTTGCAAGGCAGGCAGCGAGAATTATGGCGCTATCGGTACGATTTCAAGCAGTGATACTGTTTACACCGCTATCGACAGAATCATCCTCTCCCTTACCACCACAGGCGCATACAACGAGGGCGCAAGCTCCAATGGCGCGCGCAATGTGACCGGTATTATTCCCGAAGGCTTCTTGCCCGATAGCATCAAGACCTCTTCTCACACTCACTGCACATCGAAAGATTTAGTGGACCATCTGTTTAATTGTGTTGAGGATTTAAGTGTCGGTAACCTTTTGAAGGTATTGATTCCGAACAGCTCTAATACCGAAATGAATACAGCGCTGTTCCCGAACCTTGTTTCCTATGAATTAATCAGAATTATCAATGTTATCTTCCCGAAAACATGGACCTCCAAGACTTCTTCCTTGAATGCCTTGATTACCAACCAAAACCTTGGTAATATTCTCGAATCCATCATGAAGAACCTTGACCTGAACTACCATGTTTATCCCGGTATGAAGCTTGTTGCGAACCTGATGGGTCTTGCAACTGCACAGACCAGAGGCGATGCGAAGGCTACCTTGTCTTACAAGTTCTCCGACTCTCTGTACACTGCCATTGAGCCGATGATTCCTTCGAGCTCTACAACGGTTCCCGGCAACTTCAATATCCAGATTACCAATACCTCAAAGGGTATCAACGGCGGATATCACACCGGCGGTAATTATACTTCCTCCGGTGAGGTACAGTACACACCGTATAAGCTGAAGGTAGACAGCATCACCTGCTTGACCGACCCGAGCGTGAAGGTGGATGGTGTTAAGGCCACAACCGTTATCGACTCTGATGATTCCATGCAGTTCCCGATTTCGGGCACAACAAAAGGTACTAACAGACTCTTAGAATTCCTTGTTATTTACAGAATGTCTAACGAGCTTGGTACTAACTACGGTCCCGAGCAGCAGGTTCGCTTGCAGGTTTACTATGGCAATATCGCTAAGGCTTCCGGAACCTCAAACTCCGTTACCGTTTCCATTCCGTCAGTCATTTACGGTACGCCTTCCATGTTTAATAAGGCAGTGTCTTATTACAAGACGAGTGATGCCGCGGCAACTTGGACGGGTGACGCTTCCGATTCCACATTTCCGAAGGCTTTGACCGATGCCGGCTTTGAATTCAAGGCAAGTGCAACCGGTACTCCCGAATCTACCTTAAATACACAGTTTAACGCATTCTCCGTATCCGTTCCTTCATCTGTCAATATTGACAGCTATGCAGGCTCTTATGATTTGACCTACAACTTGAAGACCAAGAATACTAATGATGAAAACGGTTCTTACAGTGCCAACACAGCGATTAATGTGAAATGGGTGCTGTTTGATGACAGCGGTCTTGAGGGTCTTGTTTCCGGTTATGCCGGCCAGGCACTGCAATCCGGTGACTTCTCCGATACAGCCCTTTGGAATGCATTTGAGAATGAATTGAACACAGCATTTGCAATGGTGAATAACCCCGGTGCAGTAGCTACCAATGCAGCAGCGCTTAAGAGCGCCTTTGCTGCAGAGGCGGAAGCTCTCGAGAGTGCTTATGATGCTTTAATCGCTTCCTCCACAGCAGACTATTCCGAGCTCTTAAAGCAGAGATTGGTTGAGTATGCGGATGGTGACGCTGAAAACAACATCAGACCGAAGTTCACCAGGTGGGACTATGCTACTGTCGGTTACACCAGATATGCAAGCAGCTTGTCCACAGTGAGAGATTACTATAACAAGAAAGAGACTTCTTCCATTAAGGTACAGGAAGCGCTCAGATACAATGAAGAAATGGCAAAAGCAAACATTCTTTTTGCAGATGCGCAGACTGCTGTTTCCGAATCCGGTGCTCTTTCTAACTTGAATACCATTTATAATACCTATAGTGCGAAGCGCGATAATGATGTTTATACCGCAAGAAGTTATACACCTACTTCGATTGAGCCTTTGATGGAAGCTCTTGACCAGGCAAAGACCGTTATCGACGGTACAGGTCTTGACGGCACAAGTGCACCGAAGGTATCTGATTATGCAGATGCAAGAAACGAGATTTTGGCAGCATTGAATCAGTTGATTGACCAACCGCTTGATGTAGCCCAATTGCTTGCTCTTGTTGAGCAGTATAAAGAGCAGTACAACGATAATATGTATTATACCGATGCTGCTTGGAACACCTACCAAAAGGCACTTGCGTTAGCCGATAAGGCAATCAATGACCCGTATGAGTTCGTTCCTGAGGATTACACACCGGCTGATGTTGCTGCTGCAAATGCGCAGATTGCAAATGAAATTATTCCGCAGCTGCAAGAAGCAGTACAGACTCTTGAGGATAATCCTTATGTATCTTCACTTTCCGGTATTGTGAAGGGCGCAGTGGCTTACGACTTCGGAAAGAAGGTTGTAGCAGGCTCTGCAGTGATTGATGCAGGCTCCTTCATCATCGTACCTTACGGCACCAATGTAAATGCTCTTAAGACTTCCTTCGAATTCTCTAAGAACACCAGCCGTTACAATAAGGATGAGGAAGGCAATTGGCTCACCTATGCTTCCACCACCGGCACACCGCAATTCAAGATTTATGATAATAAGGGTGTAGATAAGACAGGTAGCGGTACCACCACTATCAAGAGCGGTTTCACCGTAGAAGTTCCGATTAACGGCAACACCTACACCTACACAGTCGTTGTTTCCGGTAATGTCGGCGGCTCCTCTGTCAGTAAGGCATTGTTTAACAGATTGGATAGCAGAGGTTCAGCTTACTTTGTATCTCAGGTATTGCCGAATGTCATTTCCAATGTTGGTATTGATTCACTTTCCGATGCTGATATCTTGGCATGCGACTTGAACAGTGACGGTATGGTTGACAACACCGACCTCGTTCTTCTGAAGATGTGGCAGGCAGGTACTTGGGTACCCTACAACACTTATGGTGTGACTGCTTAATCAAAGGTAGAGCAACAAAACAAACCACATATTTGGCGGAGAGGCAACTCTCCGCCATTTTTCTATTTCATAAAATGAAAGCTTGCAAATGCAATTGATGCGAGAAAAGGCACTGCGGTTGAATGCAAAGCTTTTGTTGACTTTCCAAAGCGCACACGGTAAAATATGTTTATCAAACCCATTCCGATTGAGAAAAATGATAGGGAATCCATCAGCTGTTTTGCGGATTCAATAGGAGAAAAATGAGCAAAAATATAGTGTTTAAAAATGCGATGGTTTATACCGACGGTGCCTTTCGTGATACCGATGTTTTTGTGAAAGACGGTATTATCACTGCCTTTCGTGCGCCCTGCTGCAGCTTTGAGTCGATAGTACAAATCGATTGCGGCGGCAATTTTTTGGTACCGGGGTTTATAGATATCCACACCCACGGCGGCGCCGGGGTCGATGTAAACCGTGCTACTCAGGAAGAATTCGAACGCTTGTCGGCATTTTTTGCTTCAAAGGGTGTTAGCGCGTATTTAGCTTCTGTTTTAACGGATAGCGAGGAAAACACACTGCGCACTTTAGATACGATTGTGCGCTATCAAATCAGCAATGCCGGTGGCGCAAAGCTGCTCGGTGCTCACTTGGAGGGACCGTTTCTCAGTGCTGCCAAAAAAGGCGCTATGCCGCAGCAGTTTCTAAAACCTGCCGATGAAGCGCTCTTTGAAAAGTATGCGGCAAGCGGTGCCGTGAAATACATTACCATTGCGCCCGAAATCAGCGGCGCTATTGGGTTAATAGAGAAAATCAGCAAGTCGATTCCGGTGGCAGTGGGACATTCGGCTGCAGATTACGCCGACACGCTTGCTGCCATCCGAGCCGGTGCTGTCGCTTCCACCCATACCTTTAATGCCATGCAGGCGATTGACCGCACCGAGCCGCATATTTTAGGCGCTGTGCTGGAAAGTGATGTTTACAACGAAATCATTGCCGATGGCAAGCATGTGCACCCTGCAAATATGCGCTTACTTTATCGGCTCAAGGGCAACCGAAAAATAATCGCTATTACCGATTCAATTGAAGCCGCCGGTATGCCGGATGGGGAATACAAGCTCGGTATCAATGAGGTTAGCGTTGCGAATGGGGAAGCTTTTATCAAGGGTACTCATTCGCGCGCCGGAAGTGTATTATGTATGGATACGGCACTGCGCAATATGGTACAGTTTCTCGGTATCTCGCTCGAGCAAGCGCTGCCGATGTTTACCGAAAACCCGGCAAAATTGCTTAAACTGAATAAAGGCTGCATTCGCTGCGGTTATGATGCGGACTTTGTTTTGCTTGATAAGGCTTTGCAGGTCAGGATGACCTTCCGCGGCGGTGAAGCGATTTATCAAGCGCATTAACCCGATATTCACTCCTTGCATAGAATACATTGTATTTTGTGGAAGGAGTGTTTTTTATGTGCAGTATTGCCGGAGAGGTATCTTTTAAGTACGATTTAAAGCAAAGAATGGAGCTTTACGAGCGCATGCAGAGCAGCTTGACCCACCGCGGTCCCGATGACAGCGGTATTTACTTAAAGCGCGATGTGTGCCTGATGCACAATCGGCTCAGTGTTATCGACCCCGAAAGGGGTAAGCAGCCGATGAAGGTGTTTTATGATAATTGCCGCTATGTCATTTGCTACAATGGCGAGATTTATAACACGCACGAGGTGCGCGAGGAGTTAAAGGAAAACGGCTTTGAGTTTTATACCCGGTCCGACACTGAAGTCATATTAAAAGCGTTTATATGCTTCGGTGAGAGGTGTGTTGAAAAGCTCAATGGCATTTTTGCCTTTGCCATTTGGAACGAGAACAAAAAGGAGCTGTTTTTGGCAAGAGACAGAATCGGTGTAAAACCGCTCTTTTACGGCTTGTGCGATGGCGGTATCGTGTTTGCAAGCGAAATGAAGGCGCTGCTGTGCCACCCGCAATTTCCGCCGCAAATCACGACAGAGTCGATTGCGGAAATCATGCTCATCGGTCCCGGCAGAACACAGGGAAACGGTATTTTTAAAAACATTTTTGAATTGCCGCCGGCAAGCGCCGCCGTATTTGATGAGCACGGCTTGCGCAGCAAAAAATATTGGCTTTTGCAGCCGCGAGAACACCGCGACAGCTTAGCCGAAACCATAGAGCATACGCGCTATCTGGTGCGCGATTCGATTCGCAGGCAATTAATCAGCGATGTGCCGCTTGCCACCTTCCTTTCCGGCGGCTTGGATTCAAGCTTAATTTCTTCCGTGGCAAATGAATATCTGAGCGAGCAGGGAGAAACCCTTACAACCTATTCGGTAGATTATAAAGACAACGATAAAAACTTTAAAGCGAGCAAATTTCAACCGAATGCGGATGCTTCCTATATCGAGCTGATGAAGGATTACTTAAAAGGAAACCATCACACCGTTATGCTTGATACCGATGTGCTCACCCAAGCGCTGTTTGATGCCATGCGCGCAAGAGATTTGCCTGGCATGGCTGATGTGGATGCATCGATGCTGCTGTTGTGCAAGGCGGCAAAGGAGGGGGCAACCGTGGTGCTTTCGGGTGAGTGTGCCGATGAAATCTTCGGCGGCTACCCGTGGTATCGTGATAAAGATATTCGAGACAGGTACGGCTTTCCCTGGGCGCAGACAACCGATTACCGCTACAGCTTTTTAACAAAAGAGTACCAAGCTAAAATTGATGCCTCGGCTTATGTCAGCGGTAAGTATGAAGCCACACTCAAGCAGGTGGAGCACCTGCAGGGAGAAAACGCCGTGGAGTATCGCATGCGCGAGATGATGAAGCTCAATCTTGATTGGTTTATGCAAACACTGCTTGATAGAAAAGACAGAATGAGTATGTACTCCGGCTTAGAGGTACGCGTGCCGTTTTGCGATTACAGGATTGTTGAGTATTTATACAATGTACCGTGGAGCATGAAGGATTATCAGGGGTATGAAAAGGGACTGCTGCGAAAAGCGATGGAGGGCTACTTGCCCGAGCAGGTTTTGTGGCGCAAAAAGAGCCCTTATCCGAAAACACATAATCCGACCTACCTTGCCGCCGTGCGCGAGCGACTGAGCCGCATTTTAGAGCAAAATACTTCACCGCTCTTTGCTTTTGTCGATAAGCGCGCCCTGCAATCCCTTTTAACGACCGACAGCGCAACGCCTTGGTACGGGCAACTGATGACCACACCGCAAACGATTGCCTATTTTTTGCAAATGGATGCGTGGCTGCGCGAATATCATATTGAAATAGTATAAAAATAAAACACCGATTGGGGACCTCATTACGGAGAGTATCGATACTCTCCGTATCAAGGGTGCGCCAATCGGTGCTTTGTTTACTATTTTTTTCAGATATCTATTAAAGAGCCTAAAAACTTTTTGTAGACCGCGGCAGGGTCATCCAAAAAAGCTTCTTTTATCACATTTGCTTGAAATTCATCTGCCACAAGCAGGCGAAAGGAAAGTATCGCACTCGTATCGTCGAGCAGCTCGCAAACGACATAGATGCCGTCTTTGCACTTTTCAATTTCCGCTTTATTGGCTTTTCTGCGCTTGGAAAGGGTGGTGATTTTTAACCCCTCTCTCACCACCTTTTCGCGAGCGGAGAAGGGGAGCGTGCTTTCTAATTGCTGCGCTGCTTCCTTGCCGCTTTCGGTGATGCTCAACAGCCCTGCGGCATCCTCGCTGATATTGCCGTTTTCCACCAGCTCCATAACGGCTGCGCGCAAATCAAAATACTCGGCAACATCATTTTTAAAAATCATCTCAATCATTTCCTCCTTGTCCATCGGCTCACCGAC
>ONWY01000001.1 GCA_900321665.1 uncultured Eubacteriales bacterium | reverse complement strand
TTCTTCAATGGAAAAATAGCCACCGTGGAAGGATATGACGCCGACGAGGGTGTGGCGGTGGTTGACAGCGAAGGCAACCATATCGTTGTGCACAGAGAGAGCATTGTCCACTCTATGATAGAGTTTCAGGACAACTCCATTATTGCTCAAATGGGGGTGCCGGATATGCGCATTCCGATTCAGTACGCACTGACTTATCCCGAGCGCTTTGAGTCACCGGTAAGCACGCTTTCCTTTGCGGATTACCCGAAATTGACATTTTATGAACCGGATTATAATACATTTAAGTGTATCGACATTTGTCGCGATGCCATTCAAAAGGGCGGTGTTTACCCGGCAGCGGCAAACGGTGCGAATGAAGCGGCTGTGAAGCTGTTTTTAGAAGACAAAATCCGCTTTTATGAAATTCCGCTTGTTGTGCGCGAAGCGATGGAAAGAGCACCGCAAGCGAGCAATATCACTTTGGAGGATATTTTTGCCGCCGACAAGCAGGCGAGGGAATATGTGCTTGAAAATATTAAATAGGGAGTTTCTTTTTTGAGTATAGCTGCTGTATTTCAAAAAGTTTGGCCGTTTGCGGTTGCAATAGCACTGTTTTGCGTGATTATCTTTGTGCATGAATTTGCGCATTTTATTGCAGCAAAGCTCAGCGGTGTGAAAGTGAATGAATTTGCCATCGGCATGGGGCCGAAGCTGATTCAATTCGGCAAAAAGGAAACAAAATATACCCTGAGGCTCTTTCCGATTGGCGGCTACTGCGCCATGGAAGGCGAGGATGATGAGAGTGAAGATGCCCGCGCATTTCAGCGCGCAAGCAAGCCGAAGCGCTTTTTCATCATCGCAGCCGGCGCTTTGATGAATATTTTCACAGGATTTCTCATTATCACGGTTTTACTCTCCGCACAACCTTTAATCGGCACCAAAACCATTGCGCAATTCTCCGATGAGGCAATCAGCAATCGGTTTTTAAAAGAAGGGGATGAAGTCATCAGCATCAACGGTATGCGGTGCATATCCGATTACGATATTCAAATCGGCTTAATGCGCGATGATGACGGCAAGGTGGATTTCCTTGTGAAGCGCGACGGCGAAAAGAAGTTGCTCAAAGATGTCACCTTTGAAACCGAGCAAAGCGATAAAGCCTACGGTAAAAACAAAGTCATTATTCGCTATGATTTTAAGCTATTAGGTCAAAAACCGACTTTTTTTACTTCTATTGCCGCAGGTGCCAAGCAAACCGTTTCTTTTGCGCGCCTGGTCTTTATCAGCCTTTATGACCTGTTTACGGGGCAAATCGGTTTTTCGGAGCTTTCGGGACCTATCGGAACGGTTAAAGCGGTGGCGGAATCCACCTCCTACGGCTTTGAAAACTTAATGTTTATTATCGCCTTTATTTCCATCAATATCGGTGTTTTTAACCTTTTACCGATTCCGGCGCTGGACGGCGGCAGGTTATTCATCCTTATCATTCAAGGTATCACAAGAGATAAAATTAAGATTAAGCACGAAGCGTTAATCAACACAGTCGGTTTGGTCATATTATTAATTTTTATCGCCATTGTTTCGGCAAATGATATTATCAATATTTTTAAGGGGTAATTATGCGACAGTCAAAAGAAGTTAAAATCGGAAATCTTACCATTGGCGGCGGTCACCCGGTCGCGGTGCAATCCATGCTCAATGTACCGGCAGATGACATTCGCGGCAATGTGGAACAGGCGCTGCGCCTGGAAAAGGCAGGGTGCGAGATTATTCGCGCCGCGGTACCGCGCATTGAAAATGCCGCACTGATTACTGCTCTAAAAAAAGAAGTGCACATGCCTGTAGTGGCAGATATTCACTTTGATTATCGCATTGCGATTGCTTGTGCCAAGGCGGGCGTCGACAAAATCAGAATCAACCCCGGCAACATTGGCGATGACAGCAGAGTAAAGGCGGTCGCCGATACCTGCAAGGAGTACGGTATTCCGATTCGCATCGGTGTGAATTCCGGCTCTTTGGAAAAAAATATTTTAAATAAATACGGCTCTCCCTGCGCCGAGGCATTAGTGGAAAGCGCCCTTTACCACGCATCATTATTGGAAAAATTTGATTTTACGGATATCGTTATTTCTTTAAAATCCTCTCATGTGCACACCATGATTGAAGCATACCGTCTTTTAGCTCAAAAGTGCCCGTATCCGTTGCATTTAGGCGTAACGGAAGCCGGTACCAAGCAAATGGGCATAGTCAAATCCGCCATCGGTATCGGTGCACTTCTACACGAGGGTATAGGCGATACAATAAGAGTTTCTCTTACTGCTGACCCGGTGGAAGAAATAGATGCTGCCAACCAAATTTTAAAAGCGCTCGATATGAAAAAGGACGAGCCGTATCTCATCAGTTGCCCTACCTGCGGGAGAACCAAAATTGATTTGATTCATCTTGCCTCTGAGGTTGAAAAGCGCTTAAAGGATGTTCACAAGCCGATTAAAGTAGCCGTGATGGGCTGCATTGTCAACGGTCCCGGAGAAGCGCGAGAAGCAGATATCGGTATTGCCGGCGGCGACGGTGAAGGTCTCTTATTTAAAAAAGGCAAAACCATTATGAAGGTGCCGGAAAACGAATTAATTGATAAATTATTTGAGGAAATTGAAACATTATAAGGTGTATTGATGAAAAGAATTTGCGATTTTTATGTTGGTGAAGTTGGGGAAGAGCTGCAAAAGGTCGGACAAGGTGAAATTGCACACATTGAGGTTAGCAAGGCTTTAAAGGCGGTCACAATTTATGCCGAATACGGCACTCTGATGCGCAAAAGCTACATTTTTAATGCGCAGAAATACCTTCAAAATACGCTTTCCATCAATTCTGTACATATTATTCCGCACTACCCGAAGGAAAGCTTTATTGAGCAGTATTTTTCGCAGGTTGTTTTGGAAGCAAAGTTCAGAAAGCCTGTACTCAATAACTTTTTAAAAAAAACCATGTCTCGCATTAATGGCAACACCATTGAAGTTGTCTCACTTAATAATAACATTGCGTATTTAGAGGAAAACGGCTTTTGCGCGCTTGTCTCCACGATTATCGAGGAGGAGTTTTCACTGAAATACCGCGTGAAATTAATTGACCCCATTGAGCTCGGCATTAAGGTGGATGAAACACCGATTGAGGAACCGGAACCGCCGATAAGCGACGATATACCGCCCATTGAAGAGTACCAGGCACCGCCGGAAAACAAAGAGCAACCGCCGGAATTAAATGATGATGTGATGGCGGTTATCAGCGAAGATGATTTGGTGACTAAAATTGCGGTGCATGATGTAAAAAGTGTGAAAGCGATCGGTGAAATGTCAAAAACCGCACCGATTTATCCGGAAGGTGCTGTCAGATTATTTGGCAAAAAAATGCCGCTTGAAGACCCTGTCGCAATGAAAGACATTGTCGGGAAGGACGGCAGATTCACCGTTTGGGGCGATATTTTTAAAATTGATTCGCGCGAAACACGCACCAAAAAAGTGATTTTAGAAATTGAAATCACAGACTATACTTCGTCTCTTACAATGAAAATTATGAGAGACGCACCGCTTGCCAATAAAATCCGAAAGGATTTGTATGAAGGGCAGACCGTGCTCGTTGTCGGCAAGCAAAAGTATGATGAATATGATAAAAACTATGTGCTGGAGCCCTATTGCATCAGTGCAGTCAAAAAGTATATCAAGGAAGATACGGCAGCCGAAAAGAGGGTAGAGCTGCACTTGCATACCTCTTTTTCGGAAATGGACGGTATGAGTGCACCGACAAAGCTTGTCGAGCGCGCAGCGGCTTGGGGGCATAAAGCGATTGCCGTTACCGACCACGGTGTAGTGCAAGCCTTGCCGGAGGCATATGCCGCAGCCAAAAAGTGCGGTATCAAGCTTATCCTCGGTATGGAAGGCTATTTAGTTGATGACAGCCTGTATCCTGACTTTATGAATATGAAATTAAAGGAGTTTCGCCGTCATCACATCATTTTACTTGTTAAAGAAGACAGCTCTCTTGATAAAGAGATAGCAAAAGAAAACAGAAAATACGGCAGAAAGAACCTCTACGAGCTTGTTTCGCACTCCAGCGTAAAAACCTTCAAAAACAGGCCGCTGATACCGAAATCGCTCTTAGCGCAAAAGCGAGATAGCATTTTGGTCGGCTCCGCCTGCGAGCAGGGTGAATTAATCCAAGCGGTTTTGCGCGGGGAAAGCGATGAAACGCTTGAAGAGCTTGCTGCCTTTTACGATTACATTGAGCTGCAGCCCAACGGCAATAATGCCTTTATGATTCGCTCCGATAGGGAACTGCATAAAAACATCAACAGCGAGGCGGATTTAATTAAAATCAACCAAAAGCTCGTGGCGCTGGCGGATAAGCTCGGCAAGCTCGTGGTTGCCACCGGCGATGTGCACTTTTTAGATGAAAAGGATGCAAAATTCAGAGCCATCTTAATGCACTCAAAAGGCTTTACGGATGCGGATAATCAAGCACCTTTGTATTTTCAAACAACCGATGAAATGCTCGATGATTTCGCCTGGGCAGGCAGCAGGGCAAAAGAATTTGTCATAGACAATCCCGGCAAAATTGCGGATATGATTCAAGACAACATTCCGCCCATTCCGCCCGGCACCTTCCAGCCGCATATTGACGGCGCGGAACAGATTTTAACCGATAGCTGTTGGGAAAAAGCCAAGGAGCTTTACGGCGACCCGGTTCCCGAGCACATTGCTTCTCGCCTGCAAAGAGAATTGGATTCTATCATTTCTCATGGCTATGCCGTGCTATATGTCATCGCCAAAAAGCTGGTCGCGGAAAGCGAAAGAAGAGGCTATTTAGTCGGCTCAAGAGGGTCTGTCGGCTCCTCTTTGGTGGCGCATTTCGGCAGTATCTCCGAGGTAAATCCCTTGCCGCCGCATTACTACTGCAAGAATTGCAAGCACTCCGAGTTTTTCCTCCATGGAGAATACGGCTCCGGATTTGACCTGCCACCGAAAAATTGCCCAAAGTGCGGGCAACCCATGAAGCGTGACGGCCACGAAATACCCTTTGAAACCTTTTTAGGCTTTGACGGGGATAAAGAGCCCGATATTGACTTGAATTTTTCCGGCGATGTGCAAAGCGAAATTCACCGCTATACCGAAGAAATATTCGGCAAGGAATTTGTCTTTAAAGCCGGTACAATGGCAACGGTTAAGGATAAAACCGCCTTTGGCTATGTGAAAAAGTACTTAGATGAGCACGGTGTAGGTGAGTCAACTCCAAAAGCGGAAATTGACCGCTTAACGATTGGCTGCACCGGTATTAAGCGTACCACAGGGCAGCACCCGGGCGGCATGGTCGTTGTGCCGAGTGAATACACGGTGGAGGATTTCACCCCGATTCAGTTTCCCTCCAATGATGAGAGGAAGGGTACCTACACAACCCACTTTGATTTCAAAAACTCCCTTCACGACACCCTTTTAAAATTAGACGAGCTCGGTCACGATAATCCGACCATCTACAAATTTCTTGAGGATTCCACCGGTATCCCGGTGATGGATGCGGATTTATCCGACCCGAAGTTATATGAGTTAATCGTTTCTACCGACCCGATTGGTGTGACGCCGGAGGATATCTCTTGCCCGACCGGCACCTTGGGTATCCCGGAAATGGGCACCCCCTTTGTCATCGGCATGCTGACCGATGCTAAACCCAAAACCTTTGCGGATTTACTGCAAATTTCCGGCCTTTCACACGGAACGGATGTGTGGTTGGGAAATGCGCAAGATTTAATCAACAATAAGATTTGTACCATTTCCGATGTTATCGGCTGCCGTGATGATATTATGACGCACCTCATTCACGTTGCCGAAAGCTACGAGCAGCGCACCGGCTCCAAATCACCCCTTTCCAAGAAGGATTGCTTCAGTATTATGGAATACACCAGAAAGGGAAAGGCGCCGAAAATGCTGCCGCCCTTTGAGGATGCCATGAAAACCATCGGTGTAGAGCAATGGTATATTGATTCGTGCTATAAAATTAAATACATGTTCCCAAAGGCGCATGCTGCTGCCTATGTTATCGCAGCGCTGCGCATAGCGTGGTATAAGATTTATTACCCGATTCATTTTTACTCCGCATTCTTTACCGTGCGCGGTGAGGATATAGACTCTTTAGCAGCTTCAAAAGGCATGCAGGCGGTAAAAATGAGAATGGCGGAAATCACTGCTAAGGGGAAGGAAGCGAGCGATAAAGAGCAAGCGCAGTACGATATTATGAAAATTGTCGTTGAAATGCTTGCCAGAGGCTTCGGTTTCCTGCCTGTGGATTTGTATAAATCCGATTGGAGAGTCTATAAAATAGAAGGCGACAAGCTTCGCTTGCCGTTTTCCGCGCTCGACGGTGTCGGCACCAATGCAGCAAAGGCAATCTATGATGCCGTGCAACAACAGGGAGATGAATCTTTCATCTCCAAGGAGGATTTCGCCTCCAAAAGCGGTGTTTCTACCGCTGTTATCGCTGCATTAGATGAATTTGGCGCATTGGAAGGCTTGCCCGATACCAACCAAGTGAGCCTGTTTGAGTTTTAAAAGAAAGAAGGCGTGAGACCAATTGGCGTTTAAGCGATGGAATATCTCACAATATGATAAGCAAACCGCAAAAGAGTTGATGGATACCTGTGATATTGATGCGGTCAGTGCCGTTTTGTTATCGGCAAGGGGGATGACTGACCCGGAGGAAATCCATACTTTTTTCAGCGACGATTATCAGTATATAGACCCGTTTACTCTCCCGGATATGGATTTGGCGGTTGACCGCATCGGCAGAGCGATTGATACGCATGAAAAAATTGCGATTTTCGGCGATTTCGATTGCGACGGTGTCACCGCTACTGCACTTTTGTATTCCTACTTAAAGAGCGTCGATGCCGATGTGATTTATTATGTACCGGACCGCAACCTTGAGGGCTACGGATTAAGTAAAGGTGCAATTGAAAAATTCATCGAGCGACAAATCACCTTAATTGTCACGGTGGACAACGGCATCAGCGCTCTCGATGAGGTTGCTTTTGCCGCCGAGCATGGGATAGATGTTGTCGTGACCGACCACCATATGCAGGGCACGCTTTTGCCGGATGCAGTTGCGGTTGTCAATCCGCACCGCAATGACAGCGAGTGTGAATACGAGGATTGGGCAGGTGTCGGGGTGGCATTTAAGCTTGTATGCGCGATTGCCGGCGGCGAAGAAGAAATCCTCGAGGAATATGCGGATTTAATATGTATCGGTACCATTGCCGATATTGTTCCCGTGACCGGGGAAAACAGATTTTTAATTAAAAAAGGCTTAGAGCTGATTAATAATACCAAGCGCTTAGGGATTGCAGCACTGAAAGGTGTTGCCGGTGTGGGCGATAAAGCGTTAAACTCCGGCGATATCGCATTTGTTTTATCGCCGCGTATCAATGCTTCCGGCAGAATTGCATCTGCTGCAAAAGCCGTAGAGCTGTTGATTACGGAGGATGCCGATACAGCGATTCGCCTGGCAGAAGAAATTAACGAGTGCAATACACAGCGCATCCGCATTGAAAGCGAGATGTTGGAGGACGCGCTGGATATTCTTACCGATGAATCCTATGCAAGGGACAGAGTGCTGGTACTGAGCGCGCCCGGCTGGAACAGTGGCATTTCCGGCATTGTAGCCTCTAAAATTTGCGAGCAGTTCGGCAAGCCGTGCATTATCATTGCCGATAGCGGCGAAACTGTCTTAAAAGGCTCCTGCCGCAGTATCAAGGGCTTTGATATTTTTGAAGCACTCAGTGCCTGCTGTGATTGCCTTGAAAAATTCGGCGGACATACTTTAGCTGCCGGTCTTTCCGTCAAACGCGAGAGGGTAGAGGAATTTCGCGCGCTGATTAATGATTATGCCGCTAAAATGTTTCGCTATATGCCCTCGGGTGAAATCAATATTGATTTTAAAATCAACCCCGCTTCCATTTCTTTGGATACTTTGTATGCCATTGAGCGCTTTCAGCCCTTCGGCATGGGAAATGCCAAACCGATTTTCGGTATATTTAAAGCACAAATCATCATGATTTCTCCTATAAGCGGCAACAAGCACATCAAGCTTACCCTTGCCAAAAACAACACAACCTTCAGCGTGATATATTTCGGCTATTCCACCACCTCCGTACCGTATCGAAAAGGGGATACAGTCGATTTGGCGCTGAGTGTCGAAAAAAATGAATACTACGGTAAAACAACCGTTTCGCTCTTTTTAAAAGCGATTCGCTATAGCGGCTTTTCGGATGATAACATTGTCAGCGGTATGCGTGTTTTTGAAAACTTTGTGCGCCGCGAAACCAATCGTAAAGAGATAGATTACATTTTAACCAATCGCGACCACATTGCACAAATTTATCGCTTTTTGCGCGATAATAACGGCTGGAAATTCTCGCTTGAAGAGCTATATATGAATTTAAGGCCTGTAATCATGAATTATGCGCAAATGCGCCTGTCGCTTGAAATTATGAAGGAGCTCGGTTTGGTCATTGAGGATACCGAAAGAGGCAGAATCGATTTGCCGATTGAGCCGACAAAAGTGAATATTCCGGACTCTGCACTATTTCAACATATGTTACAATTAAGCGAAACACTTTAGAGGTGATATTTTTTGGACAAACAATTTGGAAACGGCTTTGATGAATTGCTTTCAATGGTAGATGAAAGCAATTCATACGATAGAGATTTAATCATAAAAGCATACAAAAAAGCGGAGGCGCTCCATGCGGGGCAAACCCGCTTTTCCGGCGAGCCGTATATAATTCACCCGATTGAAGTGGCGAAAATTCTTGTTTCTCTCGGCTTAGATACCCAAAGCATTGTTGCCGCTTTGCTGCACGATGTGATTGAAGACACCGATGAAACCAAGGAGGATGTCGAAAAGGAGTTTGGCAAGGATGTTGCCTTTTTAGTGGAAGGCGTGACCAAGCTCGGCAAGGTAGATATCAAAAGCAAGGTGGAGCAGCAAGCGGAAAACATCCGCAAAATGCTCCTTGCCATGGCGGAGGATGTGCGTGTTATCATCATCAAGCTCGCAGACCGCTTGCACAATATGCGCACGCTTGATTTTATGTATGAAGCCAAACGCAGGGAAAAGGCATTGGAAACGCTCGAAATCTTTGCGCCGATTGCGCACCGCCTCGGTATTCGCGCACTCAAGGAAGAGTTGGAGGATTTGGCAATTCGCCACCTTGACCCGGTCGGTTACGAGGAAATCAAAAACAGATTATCGCAAAACAGCGTTGTCAGCAAGGATTTAATCCCTTCCATCATTCGCAAGATATCCGAAAGATTAAAGGAAACCGTGGAAAACCCGCATATTGACGGCAGAATTAAATCCGTGACCGGTATCTACCGCAAAATGTATATGCAAAACCGCTCTTTTGATGAAATCTATGATATTTATGCCGTGCGCATTATTGTGGATTCGGTCAATGATTGCTACAACTGCTTAGGTGTCATCCACGATATGTTCCGCCCGATTCCCGGCAGGTTTAAAGACTATATTGCAACACCGAAGCCGAATATGTACCAATCCTTGCACTCTACGGTGATTGGCAAAGAGGGAATACCCTTCGAGGTACAAATCAGAACTTGGGAAATGCATCGCACCGCGGAATACGGTATCGCCGCCCATTGGAAATATAAATCCGGTGTTAAGGGTAAGGATGATAAATTTGATGAAAAAATTGCCTGGATACATGAGATGGTTGACAAGCAAAATGAGCAAACCGACGGCGAAACCCCGGAAGAATTTCTTTACACTGTCAAAAGTGACTTGGAATTTGAAGAAGTTTTTGTATTTACCCCGCAAGGCGATGTGAAAACACTGCCAAAAAATTCTACAATTATAGATTTTGCCTATGCCATTCACACCCAAGTCGGCCATAAAATGACAGGTGCCAAGGTAAACGGCAGAATGGTGCCGCTCGATTACATTCTGCACACCGGTGAGATTTGCGATATTATCACCACAAAGCAGGAGGATAAAGGACCGAGCAGAGATTGGCTGAACATTGTCAGAACAAGCGAAGCGCGCAATAAAATCCGCTCCTGGTTTAAAAAGGAAAAGCGCGAGGAAAACATTGTTGCCGGAAAATCAGAGCTTGAAAAGGAATTTAAGCGCAATTATATCCGCTTAAGTGATGATAAATACGATGAGTTTATCAATCGCTTAGTGGCGCGCCAAAAGTGCAATACAGCGGATGAGCTTTATGCAAAAATCGGCTACGGCGGCATTTCCGTTTCCAGGATTATGCCCTCGATTAAAGACCTGTATAAACAATTTGTCTTGGAGGATTCCGATGCATTGCCGCCAAAGCCTGCAATGCCGCAACCAAACCGCCACTCGCTTTCCAATAAAGACGGCATCATTGTAGAGGGCTTCGACGATTGCCAAATTAAGCTCTCGAAGTGTTGTAATCCGTTGCCGGGTGACAGAATTATCGGCTTTATCACAAGAGGTCACGGTGTTTCTATCCACAAGAGAGACTGTATGAATGTACCGCGGGATATTGCCGAAAGTGAAGAGCCCGGCAGGTGGTTGAATGCCTATTGGGATGATGATATTAAATTTAATCTCAACACAACATTGAGTATTTTCTGTATTGATAGGGAAAACCTCTTGGCAGATATTATGAAGGCATGCTATGAGATAAAAATTAATATTTCCAATATCGAGGCAAGGGTGCTTAAAAACGGCAATTCCATTATCACCTTAGGCATTGTGGTGGATAATACCGAGCATTTAAACAACTTTCTTGCGAGATTGAAAAAGGTCGATAATATTATCAGTGTTGAAAGAGCAAGTATGTAAAGGGGAAGCAGATGAAACTTGTGATTCAAATTGTCGATATCGCCAAGGTGGAGGTTGATAAACAAACCGTTGGCGCTATAGAAAAAGGATATTTGGTATTGGTTGGGGTAGGAGAAAATGATACTAAATCCGATTGCGAAGTGTTGGCAAATAAGCTTGTCAACCTGCGCATTTTTGAAGATAGCGCCGGTAAAACAAACTTAAGCCTTCAAGATGTCGGCGGCGACATTTTAAGCGTTTCTCAATTCACACTTTTGGCAGATTGCTCCCATGGCAGACGACCTTCCTTTATTCACGCGGCACCGCCCGAGGAAGCCAACGCACTGTACATATATTTCAACTCCTGCTTGGAGCAGCTTTTGCAAAAACCTGTACAAACCGGAATTTTCGGTGCCGATATGAAGGTCAGCCTTATCAATAACGGCCCGTTTACCATACTTTTAGATTCAAAGGATTTAATCAAAAAATGAAAATAAAGCTTTTTGAAGAAGGTTCCATCGGCACAAATTGCTTTATTGTTTATGACGAAGCAAGTAAAAAAGCCTTTTGTGTGGATGTCAGCGACCGCATTTCAAACAAATATTTTGAGTTTATTGATAGCAAGGACTTGCAAATCGAATATTTGCTCTTAACCCATGGTCACTATGACCACTGTGCAGATGTATTGCGCTTTATCGCCCGCTACCCGCTGGCAAAAGTGGTTATCAGTGAAGCGGATTATCAAAATATATTAAGCTCTCGCGGTGTTTTTTGCGAAAGGGAGCGCTTTGCCGCGCCTGCGGTTTTAGTAAACGACGGCGATACTATTCCATTTTGCGGTCAAACCATTCAAGTGATTGCCACTCCGGGGCACACCTCGGGCAGTGTTTGTTATTTATACCTAAACCATTTGTTTTGCGGTGATACCGTGTTTGACGGCTCAATCGGCAGAACCGATTTGCCAACCGGCTCCTTTTTTGAAATTATGAAAAGTGTTGCCAAAATCTCCGCTTTAGGTGATTATCAGCTCTATCCCGGTCATATGGGAGTAACGGATATAGCGACTCAAAGAAGGGTAAACAGTTTTTTCAGATGATGCATTTATATATTAACGGAAATGATTATCACTACGCAATTGAACAGCTTGTGCGCGTTTTTTTGCCGGATATTCGGTTAGAAAAGATTTTTAATTCACCTTTAAAAAAAGGTGAATTTATTCTCTGCGAAACACGGCAAAGCCAAAGCTCAATTGATATTAAAACTCAAATTCATTTTGCGGATTATGACAATAGCGAAACCGTTGCATTAAGCGGCGAGGATTTATATAAAGCAGGCGAGCTGAAAGCTTGCGAGATGCTTTACCGCATGTTAATCGAGCACACCGGCTACACACCGCCTTGGGGTATGCAAACCGGTGTTCGACCGACCAAGATATTTTTTAACCTTTTAAGGAATAACAGCGAGCAGCAAGCCGTAAAATATTTAGAAGATAGCCTTTTTATTTCGCCGCAAAAAGCGCAGTTGGTGCAAAAAGTATGCCGCAATGAAATGGCAACCATGGCTTCTTCTGAAGCAGATGAATTTTCGCTCTACGTGTCCTTGCCGTTTTGCCCTTCCAGGTGCGCATATTGCTCCTTTATTTCACATTCCTATGCATCCTTAAAAAAGCTGATTCCGGACTATGTGAAGCTCCTTTGCAAGGAAATTAGGGAAATCGCCATCCTGACGGCGCAATTAAAGCTTCACTTGAGAACCGTTTACATCGGCGGCGGCACACCGACCGTGCTCAGCACCGATATGCTGCAAGCTCTTATCGATGAAATTTATGCCGATTTTGATACCTCTAAGGTTAGCGAATTTACACTTGAAGCCGGCAGACCCGATACGCTGAGCGAGGAAATGCTCGCTTTTATAAAAAGCACTCCGATTACACGCATCACCATTAATGCGCAATCCTTTAATGATGAGGTACTAAAAGCAATCGGCAGAAACCACACCGGTGCAGATGTTTGCAAAGCTTATGAAATCGCAAGACGGCTCGGCTTTGATAATATCAATACCGATATGATTGCAGGCTTGGAGGGGGAGTGTGTGGAGAGCTTTCTCCAATCGGTACAAACCGCCATTGATTTGAAAGCGGAAAACATCACGGTGCACACGCTTGCGCTCAAGCGCTCCTCCTTTCTTATCACCAGAGATGAGAAAAAGGGAAGTGTGCTTTCCATCACCAATGAAATGATTCAAAAAGCAGGAGAAATGCTTGAAAGCAGCGGCTATATTCCGTATTATATGTACCGCCAGAGTAAATCGGTCGGTAATTTGGAAAACACCGGTTGGGCAAAGCCCGGAAAAATATGTGAATACAATATTTTTATGATGGAAGAGGTGCAAACTGTCTTTGGAGCAGGTGCGGGTGCGGTCACCAGGCTCAGTGATAAAGGCAGCGGACAAATCGCGCGCGTTTTTAACTACAAATACCCTTATGAATACATTTCGGGCTTTGATACCATGCTGGCGCGCAAACACGAGGCGGCAAACATCATTAAAAAGTGGCAAAAACCTTGATTTTACACAGTATTCGTGGTAAAATAAGGATTGAATTTTTATAAAGGAGAATGATGCATTATGGCAGATATTAATGAAGTTTTAGATAAAGCAAAGGTGCTTGCCTCAACCGCAGGCGAAAAATCTCAAGAGCTGTATCAAATTTCCAAAAACAAGGTGGAAATTGCACAGTTAAATATGAAGCTCGATAAAAACTATATGTCTATCGGCAAAAAGGTTTATGACGCTGTAAAAGCAGGGGAGGAATTACCCGATTTTGCTGCGTTGATTGAAGAAATTGATTTATTGAAGGCAGATATCGAAGAGAAAAGAGATATCATCAGTGCCATCAAAAACACTGTCAGATGCCCTTCGTGCGGTGCAGATATCAATGAGGATAATTCCTTTTGCCCGAAATGCGGTGCGCAAATCAAGTAAATAGGAGCTTATTTTGTCTAACAACCAACGAAAAAACCAAACACTTTTAAGCGGTGCGTTGATTCTCGTTGCTTCAACTATCATCGTGAAGCTCATTAGTGCTATCTATAAAATCCCCATCACCAATTACATCGGCGGTATCGGTATGGGGTACTATACAACTGCCTACAAAATTTATTTACCGATTTGGTCAATTTCCATGGCAGGCTTGCCGATTGCCGTTTCCAAGCTGATTTCCGAAAATATGGCACTCGGGAAATATAACAATGTTAAGAGTATTTTTAAGGTTTCACTGCGCGCATTTATTGTTACGGGCACAGCCGGCACTTTATTGCTCGCGGCGGTTGCTTACCCCTATGTAAAATATGTGGCCAGAGCGCCCGAAGCCTTGCCGGTCATTTTGTGCATAGCACCGGCAATTCTGATTTGTTGCGTCATGAGCGCTTATCGCGGTTATTACGAGGGCATGAGAAATATGTTCCCGACTGCGATTTCTCAAATCACGGAAAGCCTCGTAAAGCTTGTGTTCGGCTTGGGCTTAACCTACCTTGCTATTCGCTATTGTCAAGCCAACGGCATCACAAAGCCCGAGGTGCGCTACCCGATAGAAGCCTCGGCAGCTATCTTGGGTGTTACCTTCGGCACACTCGGTTCGCAAATCTATTTGTGGATAAAGATGAAAAAAGACGGCTTCGGTTTTACCGAGGAAGAGCTGTTTTTGGCACCGAAAGCCGATTCCAACAAGCAAATTTTGCGCACTTTAATTAACCTGGCAATCCCGATTGTGCTGACCTCTTTGATCTCAAATGTTGCCACCTTGATAGATGCGGCGACCGTACAAAACAGGCTCGCAGTTGCAGTTGCCAACGGTGAAAATATAATTCGCGAAATGTATCCCTTTATCCCGAAGGGGACAGATAAACTCAATGTGTACCTTTACGGTTGCTTCGATGTGGATGAAACACTGAGGAATATGGTGCCGCAAATCACCTTAACGCTTGGTGTCAGCTCCTTACCGGCGCTTGCGCAGTATTGGGCAGTGAATGATAAAAAGAATATCCGCATCAGCATTGAGTCCGTCTTGAGAATTTGTATGCTCATTTCCATGCCGGCAGGTATCGGTATGGCTGTACTTTCTCAACCGATATTGACCTTGCTCTACGGCAGAAGCCAGCCGGATATACCTTTTATGTGCAAAGATATTTTGGCAATATTCGGTATATCTCTGTTTTTATACGCGCTTTCTTCGCCTGTTACAACGCTGTTGCAGGCAATCGGCAAGGCAAAAGTACCGGCAATTTCCTTCGGTATTGCCTGCGCCGTGAAAATTGTATTAAACTATGTGCTTGTCGGTATGCCCGAGTTTAACATCAAGGGTGCCGCTATCAGCACAGTGGCTTGCTATGCCATCAGCGTAGCGGTCAACTTATTCTATTTGTTTAAATATACAAAAGTAAAATTCAATTTTGTATCCGTTGCCGTTAAGCCTGTGATTGCATCGCTGTTTTCCGGCGCGGCAGCATGGGGAACCCACTATTTACTTCTTAAATTTGCGCATTTCGGTAACACGGTAAATACCATTGCCGCTATTTTAGCTGCTGTAATTGTGTATGCTGCTGTGCTGCTTTTGATTAAAGCGCTCTCAAAAGAGGATGTATTAATGCTGCCTGCAGGCGAAAAAATCGCAAAAGTACTTGAAAAAATTCATGTTTTAGGATAAAATATAATATATAGTGGTAAATGATAGAAAATTTCGAGTTTAAAACTAAATATGGTGTTTCCGATTTAGTGGAAATCATCCGCCTGCTGCGTACCCCCGAAGGTTGCCCTTGGGATAGGGAACAGACTCATGAAAGCATCAAGAAAAATTTCATTGAGGAAACCTATGAGGTAGTTGAGGCAATTAATAAAGATAACCCGGTGATGCTGCGCGAGGAGCTTGGCGATGTGCTGATGCAAATACTGTTGCATGCGCAAATGGAAAGTGAAGCCGGCAGTTTCACTTTTGATGATGTTGTCGATGAGCTTGCGCAAAAGCTGATTGTGCGCCACCCGCATGTCTTTGGTAAAGAGCATTGCGAGACGGCGGAGGAAGTGCTCAACACCTGGGACAGGGTAAAAACCGAAACCAAGCAGTTGAAATCCGCCACCCAAGCTATGCAGACCATCCCTAAGGAATTACCGGCGCTGATGCGCGCGGAAAAAATCCAAAAAAAGGCGGCAAAGGTCGGCTTTGATTGGGAGGATGCAAGCGGTGCGCTTGAAAAGGTGCATAGCGAGTGTGATGAGCTTGCTGCTGAAATTCGCCGCGGTAATGAAAGCGCAGCTTTTGAAGAGTTGGGCGACTTATTATTCAGCTGTGTCAATGTTTCAAGATTTATCAAGGCAGACAGCGAGCAGGCGCTCACTTTTGCAAACGAAAAATTTATCAAGCGTTTCAGTATTGTGGAACAATTAGCTGCCGCGCGCTCGATCGATATGAAAACCGCTTCACTCGAAGAGCTTGACATTCTTTGGGAGGAAGCAAAGAAACTAACCAAATAAAGGCTTTATGCCTTTAGAAATATTATTTTGGAGGACATTAAAAATGAACAAAAAGGATCTTATTAAAGCAGTAGCAGATGCAAGCGCTCTTAGCAACAAGGATGCAGAAAAGGCAATCAACGCTGTAACTGCTGCTATCACTGATGCTCTTAAGAAGGGCGAGAAGGTTCAACTTGTTGGCTTTGGTACTTTTGAAGTCAGAGAAAGAGCTGCTAAGCAAGGCCGCAATCCGAGAACAGGCGAAGCTATGGAAATTCCGGCTTCTAAGCTTCCTGCATTCAGAGCAGGTCAAGCTCTCAAGGATGCTGTTAAATAATTAGAATCCTAATGCATTTTTATAAAGATACTGTCTCACTGCCGTGAGGCAGTTTCTTTTTTCCGCAAAGCGGTTTCTATTTTAAAAAATATATGATATAATACCTACAAAGGCGGTGAAAAAATGAGATTAGATAAATATTTGAAGGTATCGAGAATCATTAAGCGGCGCACCATTGCAAACGATGCTTGCGATGCAGGCAGAATCTTAGTCAACGGCAAAGCGGCACGCGCATCCTATGCCGTGAAGGCAGGGGATGTGCTGACAGTCAATTTAGGCGCCTCTTCGCACGAGTATGAAGTCCTCAATGTTTTGGAAACAGTCCGCAAAGAGGATGCGGATAAAATGTATAAAATGATCAAATAGGGCATATCCCACGCCTTCGCCGCATATGTTTTAATAAAAACTTTTACGGGTGGCGAATGATATGAACGAAAACGAAGGCATCTATACTCAATCCAACCTATACATTGAAAATAGAGAAAAGCTCCGACTGACCGGTGTCAAGGATGTGGATAATTTTGATGATTTTAACATCAGTGCAAAAACCCAAAAAGGGGATTTGGTCATCACCGGCGAGAATTTGAAAATTGCGAAGCTCGATGTCGACAGCGGCGAGCTGCTGGTTGACGGATTGATTCAATCTGTCTTTTACAGCGAAAGTACACCTCAAAAAAGCACTTCCTTTTTTGGCAGGCTGATGAAATAATGTATTACCACGATATCGGTTTTCTCGCGCAATCAAAATTCTTTCTATACAGCCTGTGCGCCGGCGTGGTAGACGGACTTTTAGCACTGCTGCTTTGCTCGAAAGCAATCAAAGGGAAGGCGGCAGTCATTTGTGATTTTATTTATTGCTTGCTTTCGGTGTTATTAATCGTTTGTGTTAATATCGTGATGCAGGATGCAGCGCTGCGCGTTTACCAAATGATTGCTTTTTTAACTGCTCTGATACTCACTTTGATTTTGCTGAAGAAAAGAAGCGATAAAATTGCGCTCGCCGTGCAATCCTTTTTATCCGATAAGCTCTTTCGCCCTGTCTTTAGGCACTGTAAATATATTATTAATAAATTTAAAAATATATTGAAAAAGGCATATGATGTGGTGTATAATTTTATCAGGTCTTTTCAAGCAAAACTATCCCGATTGGCAAAAGGCAAAGTAAGTTTAAGGAGCAAAAAAGCACAAAATGCCGAAAAATCCGGTCAAAAGGAAAAAAAGAAAACAAAGGCAAGCTAAACCCTTGAGAAGCTTGATTGTCGCCTTTGCTTTTACTTGCCTTGTCATCTATTTGGCAGTAACCGCAATTGAAACAGGCATCAAAATCGGCGATACCAATGAAAAAATAAAGCTCGCAAAGAGCCAATATGATGCAATTATCGATGATAATAAAAATACCAAAAATTTGCTCAAAAATGCTGATGAAAACGATATTATAGAACGTATAGCCAGAGAGCGCTTAGGCTATGTATTTCCCGATGAAAAAATTTATTACGATGTAAATTAGTCCGCTTGCGGACTAATTTTTTTAACCTTTTTGCAAATTCTATAGAATAGATAGGGGATGATATGCATCGTTTTGAATCTGTTGCTTGGAATTTCACTCTTTTTATTCGGTTTAAACCTGATGAGCGACCATTTGAAAAAATTGGGCGCAACAAGGCTTGAGCCGGTTCTCGCGCGAGTAACAAAGCATCCGTTAAAGGGCTTACTGCTTGGTACGGGAGTAACAGCTTTTTTACAATCCTCCTCAGCCGTGTGCGCCATGGTGGTCGGTTTGGTGGAAAGCAGTATTATTCGATTTCAACAGGCTTTGCCGCTTATCTTGGGCTCGATTGCGGGAACCGCTGTCACAGGGTGGCTCATCGCATATTCCTCGCTTGAAATCAATGCAGGCATTCTCTCTGTATTTTCCGCATCTGTCATTAGCGCCGTATGTGCCACAGGAGGCATTATTTTAAAGCTTTTCGGCAAAAAGAGGAATGTTAGGCGAGTCGGTGAATTACTGCTCGGATTTGCCGTTTTAATGCTTGGTATTCACCTTATCACACAAGCTGTGGAACCGATAAAAGGCAATAAAGCGCTTTTAGATTGGGTCAATCGGTTAAATTTTCCGCCACTGCTCTTATGCGCCGGGCTTGCCATCGCGGCATTACTGCAGAGCGCTTCCGCATCCGTCGGTATTTTGCAAACCTTCAGCGCAACGGGCGCTGTCGGCTTTCGCAGCTGCTATTTTTTAACACTCGGCATCGGTATCGGCGCATCGCTGCCGGTTCTGTTATCCTCGGTGGGGAAGAATAAGCAGGCAAAAAAAGCCGCATTATCTTATTTAGCGGTAAATGTATTCGGCGCTTTACTCGGCAGCATTATCTATTATATCGCACCGATTGGTCTGCTTTGGAGTGATTTGGAAATGAATACCATTACAGTTGCGGCACTCAATACAGCTTACAGAATAGCAGTCGTATTGGCGGCATTTATTTTCAGAAAGCAAATTGAAAAGCTTACAGCAGTTGTTTTCAAAGATAAACCGAAAGTAGAGAATACGGCAATTGCAAAATAGAATAATGCACACATATCGGCAGACAAATCCTTTCACTTTTCATCATCTTTAAAGTTAAAAAGAGAAAGGGAATCGATTATTTCACAAAAAATGAAGGAGGGAGAAAAATATAGTCTAAATTACACAAAATGTATATTTTGTGTAATTTAGGGGAGTGAAAAAAGCCGTTTTTTGCTGTTTTATGGAATTTTCGCACATTTTTGCCTGATAATTGGTTTTTGCTTTTTTGTTTATTACATTAAACTTATTGTAGCCTTTTTAGGATAAACTTATATTCTCAGCTTTGTGCATTAAGCGTTGCTTGCCTTGAAACAGTTTTAAATTACTATTTCTATTTCCATTTTGTATTTGATCATTTTAATCGCAGGCATCATTGTATCATTTAAAGAATTTTTATTCGATAGAACTGTATCCGATAATTATATTTTGAACCATCAAAGTATCATTTAAATTATTTATATTTGATATAAATACCGGCTTTTGTTTTTTTCTTAGATATTATATCGCAATGCTCATAAATACAATGTTTTATAATTAAGAAAAAAGTTATTTAATACATCTTCGCTGCCGGTTTCTATTTACGGACTTACTTATTCTATAGGTGCCTCTTCCTGCCTATTCTAAATGATTTAACTTAAGGTTATGCTTGCATTATTTTCTAATTCTGTTACAATAGTAATATAGTATTTTGTGTAATTTTGTTATTTTGTGAAACTGTTTCACGAGGTGCCCCATGAGAAAAGAAGAATTACAATATTTGCCGCTGAGTGTGCAGGAGTATGTCACCCATTTGCGCGTTATCAAAGGAAAATCCGACTTAACCACCTTAGAGTATGCTTCGGATTTGCGCACATTTTTCCGCTTTCTAAAAAAAAGCAGAGCCCTCTGCCCTGCCGATTGTGCATTTGATGAAATTGATATTCGCGATATTGATGATGCCTTTATCGCATCCATCACCCTGATGGATGCCTATAACTACTTGGTATTTTGCAAGGATGAGCGCGGCAATACCGACCGCACAAGAGCGCGCAAGGTATCGACACTGAAATCCTACTTTGATTATATGTATCGCAAGGTAAAGCGCATCCCGCAAGACCCGATGATTGATTTAGAGATGCCGAAATTTAAAAAAGCGGCGCGCCCGAAATACTTAACCCTTGAGCAGGCAACGCGCCTTTTAAATGCTGTTGAAGGCAAAAATAAAGAGAGAGATTATTGCATTATTACGCTTTTTTTAAACTGCGGCTTGCGCTTAGCAGAGCTGTGCTCGCTCAATTACGGTGACATTCGCGAGGATTGCACCATCGATGTAACCGGTAAAGGCAATAAAGAGCGCGTGGTTTACCTCAATAATGCCTGCTTAAAAGCGATTAGAGATTATATGCGCGTGCGCCCGGTGGATGGCGTAATTGATAAAAAAGCCCTCTTTATCTCTGCTCAAAAAAAGCGCATGAGCCGCGAATCGGTGCAAAAAATGGTGCAAAAGTATCTCGATAAAGCAGGTCTTGGCGACCAAGGCTTTTCGGTGCACAAGCTGCGCCATACGGCAGCAACGCTGATGTACCAAAGCGGTGATGCGGATGTTTTGGTGCTCAAAGAAATATTAGGACATGAAAACCTGAATACCACCGAAATCTACACCCATACCGATTCCGGACAAATCAGAAACGCTATGAATGCTAACCCGCTTTCCAAAGCAAACGAAGGCTAAAGCACCTTTGAAAACACGGAATCGAGCACAGCCTCAATAATAGACACTATCACAATACCGACTGCGAAAATTAAGTACCTTTTGGAAAAGGTCATAAAGCTCAGTCGGTATTTTGTTTCTCTCGGCTTGCCGTTAAAGATACCGTTGGAAACCGTTAAGCTCATATAGATACCTTCCCCGTAAGCGATGCTCAAAATTGCAAGTAAAAGCGCTTGCGGCAATAGAATAATCACCAATGCATACAAAAAGCCTTTAATACCATTATATACGTATTGATAAGATATAATCATACCAAGCGCAATTCCCTTTAATAAAGGGATTATTCCTACTACAGGCAATCCGATTGCGCACAGTCCTCCAATATACATCACCCCTAAATACACAAGCGCACTAATCAAATTTCTACTGAAAAGAGCAATTACGGAAAGGCTCGCGTTTTCTTTAAAATAGGTCGTTAACAGATAAATCAAAGACGCGGAGGTATCCTTCCCGAAATTGAGCGCCAGTGTGCCCACTAAGCTGCCGATGGTAAAAAGAGTAATAAAAATGATACTTAATGTATTATCCTTAATAAAAACCTTTGTGCTGAAAATACTATTTTTTATGTAGCCTTTCATATTTTCTCCTGATTTGATGCATATTTCTTTTTTTGCTTGATTTCTTGTGCTTTATGATGAAACGGATTAAAAAATGCACTGCCGCCACGCTTGCCGGTAGTAAAAGAAACTTTAATTCAAAGCTGTGAAACACAACCGGTAACAGCAGCTGTAGCAGCAAGAGGGGAAAAAGATAAATAAAACTGTAATCCTCTTTGCGAAATAGCACGGTAATCAGCGCGCCGAGGACTAAGTGAATGGCAACGGCAGCATAAAAATAGCTTTGCGAGCTGCTTTGCTTTTTGAGCAAAAACAATGCCGCCAAGCCATAAAGCAGTGCCGCTGCTGCTATTGTGAAAAGCGTCGCTTTCAAGAGTGGCTTTAAACTTTTTTGTAACATAAAAAAACTCCCGCAATATCTTCTTACTAAAAGATACTGCGGGATGAATTTGTTTATGCTTATTTTTTTGCTTCTTCTTTCTTTTTCTTTTTCTCAGCCTTGGCAGCTTCTCTTGCTTCCTTCGCCTTTTGCGCTGCTTCCTGCTGTGCTGCCTGCCTGGTCAGGTTGGTCTGCACTGCCCAACGGCTGATTTTCATCTTGTTTCTATCGGCACCGGTTTCAATAATCAAAGCATCGTCTTTTGTGGAAACAACTTTGCCGATGATGCCGCCGATGGTGACAATATCATCGCCGATTTCCACATTGCTTCTCATTTCCTCTTCTTCTTTACGCCTTTTGTTTTGGGGTCTTATCATCAAAAAGTACATTAAAACAAACATACCGCCGATTAAAACAAGCATGCCCCATGTGCTACCAAAAAATCCGCTAACACCGGTTCCTGTGGTACCGGCTGCAGCTAAAGTAAATAAATTCATACTATTTTCCTCCGAATCAATATCTTAGTTATTATATATGAAAATAAAAAGAAATGCAAGTATTTTATATGCGCGTATCCAATTTGTTTACATTTTCGCGATAAAATTGCTCATAATTCCCCTGCTCAATGGCATCTCTGATTTTTTGCATCAGCTTGTTATAAAAATGCAGGTTATGAATGACCGCTAAGCGCATACCGAGCATCTCGCCCGCTTTGAGCAGGTGCCGAATATAGGCGCGCGAATGATGCCTGCAAGCCTCACAATCGCAGCGCTCGTCAATCGGCTCAAAGTCATCGGCATAGCGCGCGTTATTGAGGTTTATGATACCATCCCAAGTAAACACATGCCCGTGCCTTGCATTGCGCGAGGGCATCACACAATCAAATAAATCTACCCCGAGCTTTACCCCGGTTAAAATATTCCCCGGTGTACCGACACCCATCAAGTAGCGAATTTTATCTGCCGGCATATGCGGCTCTACCTCGCCGATAATGCGGTACATTTCCTCCTTCGGCTCGCCTACTGCCAAGCCGCCGATAGCATAGCCATCGAGCTCCATATCGGCAATGCGCTTCATATTATCAATACGAATATCCTCGAAGCAGCACCCTTGGTTAATGCCGAACAGCAGCTGGTGCGGGTTCACGGTATCCGGTAACGCATTGAGCCGCTGCATTTCCGCCTTGCAGCGCTGCAGCCAACGGATGGTGCGCTCGCTTGATTCCTTTGCATAGCGATACGGCGCAGGATTTTTGACACACTCATCAAAAGCCATCGCTATCGTGGAACCTAAGTTCGACTGAATTTGCATGCTTTGCTCGGGCCCCATAAAAATGCGTCTGCCGTCAATATGCGAAGCAAAGGTCACACCTTCCTCTTTTATATTATTTAATTTTGCAAGCGAAAAAACTTGAAATCCGCCGCTGTCGGTTAAAATCGGACCGTTCCACCCGGTAAATTTGTGCAATCCGCCTGCCTGTTTTACAATGGTATCACCCGGTCTTAAATGAAGGTGGTAAGTATTACACAGCATTACCTGGCAAGCATTTTCTTTTAAATCAAATGCCGAAAGCCCGCCTTTGATGGCAGCTGCTGTCGCCACATTTTGGAAAGCAGGTGTTTGCACCGTGCCGTGAACCGTTTTAAATTCACCGCGCCGCGCGCTTCCCTCTTGTTTGATAATTTTCATTGTATTCTCCTACCTGATAAACATCGCATCGATGTGTATAGTTTATATGACTCTTATAATCGTACCTTTATTATGAATAATCATAACAAATAAAAAGTATAGGTGCAAGATAATCCTGCACCTGTTTTTCAAAACAAATCACTATGCGTTCCGGTTCGCAATAATTCTAAAACGAGTCTATCCTGATAGATTCTATATATCAATAACCAATCAGGTCTGATGTGACATTCACGAACATTAGCATTCTTAGAATAATTTACTAATGCGTGGTCTCTGAATTTTTCCGGCAGCTTTTCTTCATTAGCCAACATATTAATAACATTAACTAACTCATTAATATCATAGTTTCTTTTTATGGCGAGTTTGTAATCTTTCTTAAACTGACCTGTATATTCTATTCTAAGCATTTAATGACTCCATCAATTCATCAACTGTATTAAAAGGTCCGAAAACATCTACACCCTTATCAGCTTTTTCGATAGCAGCTATTGTGTCTGAATTTGGAACATCAGTAGTTATCTCAAAAGGAATTCTATGCTCTCGAACAACAGTTTTAGCAAAAATATTAAAAGCTGAACTTACAGATATACCAATCTCATTACAAAAAGCATAAAACTCTTTTTTAGTTTGTTCATCCATACGAATATTAACATTAGTTTGAGCCATTATTGACACCACCCTTCAATAATATTATATGCAAATAATATGTAATTGTCAACAATATTCTATCATATTAATATACAAATTATAGAATAAACATTGCATCGCCGATGCTTACGGTTTATATGATGTGAATTTTTATACATCCTTTAAACTATAAACATCGCATCGCCGAAAGAAAAGAATCTGTATTCCTCGCGCACTGCTGTTTCATATGCACGCAACACATTTTCTCTGCCGGCCAGCGCACTGACAAGCATAATCAGCGTGCTCTCCGGCAAGTGAAAATTGGTAATAAGCGCATCAATACACTTAAAGCGGTAACCGGGGTAAATAAAAATCTTACTCTCACCTTCGCTCGCTTGCAACTTTCCGCTTTCATCAGCCGCTGTCTCAAGTGTGCGGCAGCTGGTGGTGCCAACGGCAATAATCCTGCCGCCTTTGGCTTTAGTAGCGTTAATCAGCGCGGCGGTTTCCTCCGGCACGCGGTAGTGCTCGGAGTGCATGACATGCTCTTCAATGTTATCTGCCTTGACAGGGCGGAAGGTTCCAAGCCCGACATGCAAAGTCACATAGCCGATGTTAATGCCCTTTTGCTCCAATGCCTGCAGCATTTGCTTTGTAAAATGCAAGCCGGCAGTCGGCGCAGCTGCAGAGCCTAAATGCTTGGAATAAACGGTTTGATAGCGCTCGTTATCCTCCAGCTTTTCTTTAATGTAAGGCGGAATGGGCATATAGCCGATTTTTTCAAGAAGCTCGAAGAAATTGCCTTCAAACGAAAAATCAATGATTCGGTTGCCGGTTTCGAGCACCTGAGTGATTGTCCCCTGCATGATGCCGCTAAAATCAAATGCAGCACCTTCTCGCGCCTTTTTGCCGGGTTTGACAATACATTCCCATTGACTTGCGGAAAGCTGCTTTAAAAGCAAAAATTCAACCACTGCACCGGTAGATATCTTCTCGCCATAGATGCGCGCGGGTAAAACACGCGTGTCATTCAATATTAAGCTGTCGCCGGGCATTAAGATTTCCGTCAAATCGGAAAATACGCGGTGTTCTGTAGCACCGGTTTTTTTATCAAGCACCATCAAGCGCGAGCTGTCTCTGCGCTCTAAGGGGATCTGTAGCACCGGTTTTTTTATTAAGCATTATCAAGCGCGAGCTGTCTCTGCGCTCTAAGGGATGCTGGGCAATCAGCCGCTCCGGCAAATCATAGTAAAAATCACTTTTTTTCATGCATACTCCATTTATAAAAATAAACAAATAATAGGAATTGACTAATATTTATATTAATGATAAAATATAAATAATTATAATTGCCGATTTACTATTATAATGCATAAATCGGCGCATTACAACATTTATTTTTAACAGGGGGTTAAAAAATGAAAAAATATAAAGTTGGTATTATCGGTGCAACAGGTATGGTCGGTCAAAGATTTGCCACCCTTCTCGATAACCATCCTTGGTTTGAGGTAATCCTGCTCGCAGCAAGCGAAAGGAGCGCCGGTAGAAAGTATTGCGAAGCTGTCAAAAACAGTTGGAAAATGAGCACACCCATTCCGGAATCGATGAAGGAAATGGTTATCTTCAATGCCGAAGCGGATGCTGAAAAAATTGCTTCCCTTGTGGATTTCGTTTTCTGCGCTGTTAATATGAAAAAAGAAGATATTAAAAAACTTGAGGAAAAGTACGCGCGCTTGGAGTGCCCTGTTGTTTCCAACAACAGCGCCCATCGACATACAGATGATGTGCCGATGCTCCTGCCCGAGTTAAACCCCGAGCATGCTGAGATTATCGAAAAGCAAAGAAAGCGCCTTGGCACAAAGCGCGGCTTTATTGCCGTTAAACCGAACTGCTCGATTCAGTGCTATGTCCCCGCTTTGTTCCCGCTTGATAAGGCAGGCTATAAAGTTAAGGATGTTTTAGTTTGTACCTACCAGGCAATTTCCGGTGCCGGCAAGAATTTTGATTCCTGGCCGGAGATGGTAGACAATGTCATCCCCTTCATTGGCGGCGAGGAGGAAAAGAGCGAAAAAGAACCGCTTAAAATCTGGGGTAATATTGAGGGCGATGTCATCAAAGACAGCACCACCCCGAATTTCACCGCGCAATGTATTCGCGTGCCGGTCAGTGATGGCCACACCGGCGCTGTATATGTGCGCTTTGAGGAAGGCAAAAAACCGACCAAGGAGGAATGTTTAAAAATTTGGGAAGCCTACAAGGGCGAGCCGCAAAAGCTCTGCCTGCCGAGCGCTCCCAAGCAGTTTTTACATTACTTTAGCGAAGACAATCAGCCGCAGTGCAAAGAAAAGAGAGATTTGGAAAACGGCATGGCGATTTCCATCGGCAGACTGCGCGAGGATACACAGTTTGATTACAAGTTTGTCTGCCTTGCGCACAACACCATGCGCGGTGCTGCCGGCGGTGCAGTGCTGATGGCTGAGCTTCTTGCCGCTAAGGGCTACTTTGACTAATTCTTTGGAGAAATTTTATGAGCAAACCTATTATATTTGAAGGCGCAGCGGTCGCCATTGCCACACCGATGTATGCCGATGGCAGTGTCAACTATGATGTGTTGGCGCAATTAGTTGATTTTCAGCTAAAAAATAAAACCGATGCTATCGTTGTTTGCGGTACCACCGGCGAAGCCAAAACCATGAATACCGACGAGCATATTAAGGTAATCAAATTTGTGGCAGATGAGGTGGCAGGCAAAGTGCCGGTCATTGCGGGTGCAGGCAGTAACGATACGGCATACGGTGTCAGCCTGGCGGATGATGCTGCTTCGTGCGGTGCAGATGCGCTTCTGCTTGTAACGCCCTATTACAATAAAACCTCGCAAGAGGGATTAATTCATCACTACACCTATATCGCTGACAGGGCAAAAAAGCCGATTATTTTATACAATGTTCCCTCTCGCACCGGGATGAACATTTTGCCCGAAACCTATGCCCGCTTGGCAAAGCACCCGATGATTGTGGCATCAAAGGAGGCAAACGGTGATATTTCCGCGCTCGCAAAGAGCATCGAGCTTTGCGGAGATGATTTGACCTTTTACTCCGGCAACGATGACCAAACCACTGCTTTTATGGCACTTGGTGCAAAGGGCGTCATTTCGGTGTTATCCAACATTATGCCGCTCGAAGCACATAACATTGCACAGGCGGCATTAGAGGGCGATTTCAAAAAGAGTGCGCACTTA
>ONWY01000052.1:7935-11283 GCA_900321665.1 uncultured Eubacteriales bacterium | reverse complement strand
TACAATTTATGGTAAAAAATTTTCGGCACCTGAGCGAGGAGGAACTTGCCGCTTTGGCAAAATCCGGTGATGCGGGTGCAGCGAGCGAGCTTGTCACAAGGCTTTATTTTTTGGTTGCCTATGTGGCGGAGCAACACAGCGCAATCGGCATTGAAAAAGCCGATTTGATACAAGAGGGTATGCTTGCCGTGCTCGGCGCCATTGCCGGCTTTCGCCCGGAGCGCGGTGTTAAGTTTAAGACTTATGCCGACAGGTGTGTGCATCATCACTTCCAAACTCTTGCGCGCAAGGTGTACCGCAAAAAGCATATACCGCCCCAAAAGCTAATCAGTCAACAAAATTTCATTCAAGATGAGGCTTTTAACCCTGAAGAGCTTGTTATAGAGAAGGAGAGGTTAAGTGAAATAACAAGCGCTTTAAAATCAAAATTAAGCGATTTTGAATTTGAAATTTTAAATAAATACCTCAGCGGGTACTCAGCCGCAGAGATTGCCGCGAGCAGCGGTAAAAGTGTAAAGAGCATTTCCAATGCGCTTTACAGAATCAGGCAAAAGTTCCATTTCATTCTAAAATAAGCGCCGGTTGGTGTTTATCATATTATTTGGCAAATCGCCAAGAAGAAAAAGCGAGGTAAGAAAATGTACGAGGACAAAACACTTGTATGTAAAGAGTGCGGTAATGAATTCGTTTTTACTGCCGGTGAGCAGGAATTCTATGCCGAGAAGGGCTTTGTAAACGAGCCCCAAAGATGCAAGTCTTGTCGCGACGCAAGAAAGCAGGCAATTAAAGCGGCAAGAACTATGTATGATGCTGTTTGTGCAAGCTGCGGTAAAGAGTGTCAGGTTCCGTTCCAACCCAAAGAGGGCAGACCTGTATACTGTAGTGAATGTTTTGCAAAACAGACAGAAGACTAATTTTATTTCTCATTCCTAAGGGTTATTCGGCAAAACATCTCTACCTTGCTCTCGCAAGGATATCCTTAAACAAAGTATATAAAATTTTTCTTAAAATTGGTGCTAATCATTGATTAGCACTTTTTTTCTGCTTTTTTTGATATTTTATATACAAAAAAGAGGAAATATAGTATAATAAAATAGTGAGAGAAAGCGAGGAAAGTAATGGGTAATACAAGCATCATTGTGCTCTTATCGGCAATTCTTATTTTGTTAATCATTTTGCTGATTAAGACCTTTGCCGGGAAGAGGGAAACAAAAGATATTTCCAACCTCTCGGGGCAGGTGAAATCTATTGATGACAGGCTCGGCGAGGAATTTCGCAGAAACCGCGAGGAAATCAGCGCCGCGCAGCGCGAAATGAGCGAGAAAACAGCGGCAAAATTAGGCGAAATGGGCGATAAAATCAACACCCTGACCATCACCAATTTAGAGCAGCAAAACAAAATCAACGAGACCGTTTCCGCGAGGCTGGACAGTCTGCAAAAGAGCAATGAAAAGAAGCTCGATGAAATGCGCACAACGGTCGATGAAACGCTTTCCAAAACCTTAAATTCCAGATTGGATACCTCTTTTAAGCAGGTATCGGAGCAATTGGAAAATGTGTATAAATCGCTCGGCGAGGTTAAGACCCTTTCGAGCGGTGTGACCGATAATATCTCGGCGCTCAATCGCGTTTTGACCAATGTCAAAGCCAGGGGCACCTGGGCGGAGGTGCAGTTGGGCAATATCCTTGACCAAACCATTCCCGGTATGTATGAAACCAACTTTGAAACCCGCAAGGGCAGCGGTGAAAGGGTAGAGTTTGCAGTCAAGGTGCCAAGCGATGAGGGCAAGGATAAATTCACCTATTTACCGCTCGATTCCAAATTCCCGCTGGAGGACTATGTGCGCTTGATGGATGCGCTCGATGCGGGTGTAAAGGAAGAAATAGAGAGTGCAAGAAAATCGCTTGAGAGAAGCGTGGAGGTACAAGCCCGCTTAGTGGCAAAATACATCAATGTACCGCATACCACTCCCTTTGCCATTCTTTACCTGGCAACCGAGGGGCTTTATGCGGAAATTGCCTCCTCGCGCAACGGTATTGTGGAAAAACTGCAGTCCAAATACAAAATCATGGTGGCAGGCCCGAGCACCATCACGGCATTGCTCAATTCGATGGCAATGGGCTTTAAAACCATTGCAATTAATAAAAAGGCGGATGAAATTGCCCACTCCTTGGCAGCCGCCAAGATGCAATACGGCAAGTTTGCCGATATCCTTGAAAATGCGCTCAAGCGCATTGAGGACGCGGGCAAAAAGGTGAATGAAGCCAGAAAAAGAAATCTGCTCATTCAAAAGAAGCTCAAAAAGTTTGAGGATTTGGATGATTTAGAGGCAAATGCCGCCTTCGGCTTAGAGGAAGGCGCTGCAGAAGAAGCCGATGTAACAGAAGGGGAGGATAGCGATGCAATATGAGCATTTGATTGAAAAGCTAAGCCCGGAGCAAAAAGCATCGCTGTGCTCGGGTAAGAACTTTTGGTATACAAAGGGTATTGAGCAGCTCGGTCTGCCCGAGGTGATGATGACCGACGGCCCCCACGGGATTCGCAAGCAGCCCTCCGGTGACAACGGCGGCATTGGCGGCAGTGTGCCCGCTACCTGCTTTTTACCGGCATGCACAAGCGCCGCTTCTTGGGATAAGGCAATGCTTTACCGTATGGGGCAGGCGCTGGGCGAGGAGGCGCTGGAGGAAAAGGTTAGTGTTATTTTAGGCCCCGGTGTCAACATCAAGCGCAATCCGCTGTGCGGCAGAAATTTTGAGTATTTTTCCGAAGACCCTTACCTTGCCGGCAAGCTTGCGGCGAGCCTTATCGGCGGTATTCAATCCACCGGAACCGGTGCATGCATTAAGCACTTTGCCGCAAATAACCAGGAAACAAGGCGGCAGACTATCAATGCCGTGGTCGATGAACGCGCGCTGCGAGAAATCTACTTGAGCGCCTTCGAGCTTGCCATTAAGCAGGCAAAGCCTTGGGCAGTAATGAATGCATATAACCAACTCAACGGCAGCTTTTGCTCGGAAAACGGCTATTTGTTAAATCAAATTTTGCGCCGCGAGTGGGGCTATACAGGGCTTGTGATGACCGATTGGGGAGCGGAAAACGACCGTATAGCCGGCTTGAAGGCGGGCGGCAACCTTGAAATGCCCTCCTCAAGCGGTATCAATGATGAAAAAATCGTGGAAGCGCTCGAAAGCGGTGCTTTGGATGAGCGCGTGTTAGATGCCAATGTTGACCGCGTGATTGACTTTATTTTAAAAGCCAAAGAAAATAATCTCTCTAAAAAGCATACCTATGATAAAGAAAAGCACCACGCCCTCGCGCGGAGTATGGCGGCAAATTCCTTTGTTTTG
>ONWY01000052.1:0-7882 GCA_900321665.1 uncultured Eubacteriales bacterium | reverse complement strand
TGTTTTGTTAAAAAATGAGGAGAATATCCTGCCGCTCAAAAAAGGCGAAAAATTCGCCGTTATCGGTGAAATGGCACGCAAGCCGCGCTTTCAGGGTGCCGGCAGCTCCTTTATTGAGCCGACAAAGCTTGATAATGCCATGGATATCTTTAAAAACGAGTACCGCTTCGAGCCGAAATATGCACAGGGCTACCGCTGCGATACCGATGAAACGGATGCATCCTTGCTCGAAGAAGCCGTGGAGGTGGCGCGCAAGGACCCCGCGCGCAAAATTCTGCTCTTTGTCGGCTTGACCGATATCTATGAATCCGAAGCCTTTGACAGAGAGCATATGCGCTTGCCGGCGAATCAGTTAGAGCTGATAGAGAAGGTTTGCGAAGTCAATGAAAATGTCATCATTATTCTGCACTGCGGCTCGCCGGTGGAAATGCCCTTTGCGCAGGAGGTGAAAGGTATCCTTTGCACCTACCTTGGCGGGCAGGCAGGCGCCGGCGCTGTGGTGGATATTGTGTTTGGTAAGGCAAACCCGAGCGGTAAGCTTCCCGAAACCTTCCCGCTGCGGTATGAGGACATTCCCTCGGCAAAGTATTTTCCCGAAGGACCGCTGAGCGTGGAATACCGCGAGAGTATATTTGTCGGCTACCGTTACTTTGATACTGTGCAAAAGCAGGTTTTATTCCCGTTTGGCTTTGGGCTTTCGTATACCGATTTTGCGTTTTCCGATTTGCAGCTGTCGGGTGAAAATCTGCGTGATGATGATGAACTCACCGTTTCCTTTAAAGTGAAAAATACAGGGGATAGAGCCGGTGCCGAGGTTTGCCAGCTCTATGTCGGCGCGCAAAACAGCCGCCTTTTCCGCGCGGCAAAGGAATTAAAGGAATTTACAAAGGTCTATTTAAAGCCCGGCGAGGAGAAGGAAATTCACTTTGCATTGGACAAAAGAGCCTTTGCGTATTATAATGTAGATAGCGAAAGCTTTGAGGTGGAAACCGGCAGGTATAATATCTATGTCGGCAATTCCTCCGTGAATTTGCCGCTGCAAAAGCAGCTGCGCGTGACCAACACTACCGGTAATGCCACACCGGATTACCGCGAAGCGGCACCGCACTACTATGCTGCAGCAGTCGAAGAGATTACCGCCGAAGAGTTTGAAACCGTCTGCGGGGCGCCGCTTCCGCCCAAGGAGCGCGCTGCCGATTTTGTGCCGGATTTAAACTTTACCTTTGATGATATGCGCGAAACCCTCGGCGGCAGGGTGTTGTGTAAGATTGCGGAAACCACCGCCGGCGGCGTTGTCGGCGGAACAAAAGCCAATAAAAAAATGACTGTGCGCATGTTTTTGTCATCTCCTCTGCGCGCTTCGGCGCTGATGAGCGGCGGGCAGATGACACTTGAAATGGCGGAGGATATTCTCACCATGGGAACCGGGCATTTCTGGCGAGGGCTCGGCAGGCTGCTTGTGCACACGGTTCATAAGAAACAGTCAAAGTGATAGGAGTGATATCATGAAAAAAGTATTCAGTGTTATTTTATCCTTTATCTTAATCATTTGTTTGTTAATGCCCGCTACGGTGCAGGCATTTGCCGCCGATAGCGATTTTGATACGGACATTATTAACCCCGGTGATTTAAACGACGATTTTGAGACTGACCCCATAGAAAACCCGGAGCCCGAAAAGGAGCCGGTCATCATTGAGGTGACAGCGGAGGACGGCACTGCGGCTATCTACGAGGCACTGTATGCCGCGCGCGAGCAAGCCGATGCCGCGCACCCCTATGAAATCCATGTGGCGGCAGGCGAATACAGTCTTGACAGAGCATTTCACATCTTTTCCAACACCTCGATAATTGCTGATGAAAATGCGCATTTTCAGTTGGATTATGCAGATAATATGCTCAAGGTCGGCACCACCGGTAATGACCCGGCAAGCGGCTATTATTATGAAAACATTACCGTTTCCGGCGGCGAGTGGGATGCGAACCACTACACAACCACTATGTTTAAATTTGTGCATGCCAAAAACTGTGTGCTTGAAAATGTGAAGGCACACGATATCTACAACGCGCACTTTATTGAGGTGGCAGGTGTGGATGGCTTCACGGTTGCAGGCTGTTCCTTCTATAATATGCATGTTGATGTTGGCGACGGCAGAGAGGCAATCCAAATCGATGTGCTGCAAAAGCACCATATCCAAGGCTACGAGCACCTGGATGATGAAATTGATTATCTTTGCAAGAATATCACCATCACCGACTGTACTTTTAATAAGGTTAGGCGGGCAGTTGCTTCCCACACCGCGGTACAGGGCAAATATTTTGAAAATATTAAGATTACCGATAACAGATTCATTAATACCGTCGAGAAATCCATTCTTTGCTTTAATATGCGCAATTTGCTCATTGAGGGCAACCAAATCACCGGCGATAATGTCGGCATTGAGCTTAAAACGATGGATAGCAACGGTGCGGGTGTGTACCTCTCCGCGACAGATAGCGACAAAGCAAATCCGGTGGATTTGAAGGCGGAAATCAGTAATAATACCGTTATCTCTCAATCCAACCATGCCATTTTGCTCAACGGTATCATCCTAAAGAGTGCCATTGCGGCAGTGGAAAAACAGCATGACGCAGTGCCGGCAGGCAATTACTATGTAGAGGGTGTCAATATTCACGATAACACCTTAACCGCTTTCGGCAAAATGTGCGCCGTCAAACTCAAGTATGCAAAGGCGGTCACAGTCAATCACAATACGGTGACAAGCGCTTCCACAGCCGAAACCCCGATTTATGTGACAGACGGCAGCACCGAAGCAGCTGTTACCAATAACACCATACAATCCACTGTGCTAAACGGTATCAGAGTGTGCAATTTTAATAATGAAGCAAAATATCCGCGCGGCAGTGTAACGAAAATCACAGGCAATACCATTGCAAATGTGAAGTCCGGCGGCTACGGTATCAGGCTTTCCGATGCAGCGATTGGCAATGTTGATAAAAATACCATCACAAAATCGGTGAATATCGGTATTCAAGCAGACAAAAACGAAGAAAAAATCTCCGTAACATCCATTTCCGGCAACAGCATTAAAAGTGCGAGAATCGCTATTAAGATTATGAAAGCGACGATTGGAAATATTAATTCCAATAAGCTTTACCCGACTACCTATGATTCGCTGGTGGTAGATGACCGCTCCGTGGTCAGCACGATTGATAAAAATGTGATTTCCAAGCCCGGCGATACCGGTATTGTGCTTCACAATTCCAAAATCACACAGATTATCGGCAACACGATTACCTCGCCGAAGGGCATGGGCATTTACTGCTATGGCGGTTACGGTACCGATAAAATCTCCGGCAACGCTATCAGCGGTGCGAAAACCAACGGTATTTGTGCCAACGGTGTGGTGATTAAAAGCATTGATTCCAATACTATCAGCTCTTGTAAGAATATCGGTATTTATATCAACGGCACCAATACCAAAACACAAATCAATGCCATTAAGAGCAATAAGGTAAGCTCTTGTACCTATGGCTACAAGATTCTCAAGGGTGCAAAGGTAAATCTGTATGTCAACAGCGCTTCCAAAAACACAGGCGGTAACCGCTATGTAATTAACGGCTCTAAGCAGTACAAGCTCGGCAACGAGCCCTCTGTTTCCCTGAGCGCGAAAAAGAGCGGCAAAACCGTGAAATTGACCTGGAAAAAGAAAACCTATGAAACAGGGTATTTGATTTACCGCTCGGTCAGCAGCAATAGCGGCTTTGCCAAAATCGGCGGTGTTTCCGGCTCGGCGACCGCATTTACCGATAAAACCGCCAAGGCAAAAACCACCTATTACTACCGCATTTTGCCCTACTACAAGGTACCCGGCAGCAATGTGACCATTTATGTATTACAGAGGTCTCCGTCAAAAATCATGGAGTTTTTGCAACTTTGCGGAAACCATTCTCTCGAGTTATATCTTGTACATGAGTTCATATTCTACATACTAATGATACATTACGTAAATTGTAATCCATGGATATTACTTACTGTTGGTTTTCTTTTGTCTTTTATTCTAGCATACCTTTCTAAAAAAGCAACAACTAAAATTATAGAATCATTATCCAAATGGCATTAGAAAAAAGGATTCCTTCTGAGTAAGACTAACGACAGTAGGCAATGCTAACCATTTTTCCATAAGCCCTTTCGCTATAATTGTAACTTTTAACACTCAAAAGAACATATTTACAAACAATATTCATATATTTGTACCCAAAATTGCGTAACTATGAAGATAGCTATTTTAACATGTGGCATTCTGCCAATTCCTGCCGTACAGGGGGGGGCTGTAGAAAATATGATAGATTTTTATCTGGAATACAACAATAGAAAGAAAATCCATAATATTACCGTCTATAGCCCATGGGATCCAAAAGTAACAAAACATCCTGCACTATCCTCTGATGTCAACAATTATATCTTTATTGATGTAACTAGTGTCAAGGCTAGATTGAAAAGACGAATGCATAAATTCTTCAATTCAAACGAATACTATAACTATTTCATTGAATACTATTTTGAACAAATATATAAAGACCTTAAAAAACGGGATTATGACATTCTTGTATTGGAAAACAGTCCCGGACATGCATATAAACTGTCACAAAGAGGACACAAAAATGTCATTCTTCATCTTAACAACGATTTATTGAATGCTAATTCGCGTTTCCATGATGCTATATTTAATGGTCTAACAAAGATTCTAACGTGCTCGAATTATATTAAAGAAAGGGTGGAAACTATTTCTTCCAGTGATAAAATCCAAACACTATATAATGCCATTGACGTCAAGTCTTTTGCCCCTAAGGAGCATTCGATTGTTAGCCGTAAAAATATAGGTCTCTCAGATGATGACTTTGTTATAGTCTACAGTGGACGTGTCAACAAGGATAAAGGAGTATCGGAATTAATTGACGCCATGCTCCAGTTAAAAGACAAGAGCATTATTAAACTAATGATAATCGGAGGAACGTTCTTTGGCAATACTAGTGACGAGGATGATTTTGTGCATACACTGAAAGACAAGGCAAAGCATCTTGAAAACAGGATCGTATTTACAGGCTTCGTGCCATATAAAAAAATGCCAGATTACCTTCATTTGGCTGACATTGCAGTGCTTCCTTCCATGTGGGATGAACCATTTGGGTTGACCATTGCTGAAGCATTGGCTGCAGGAAAACCACTTATAACCACTCGTAGTGGCGGCATTCCTGAGATTTGCGAGGGTGTAGCAACAATTGTCGAGCGAAATGATATCGTCAACAATCTGACTTCTGCCATTCTCGACCTCTACGGAAATCCCGAGAAACGAAAGCAAATGTCAATAGCATCCCTTGAACGCGCCAAACTTTTTGACAAGGAGAACTACTCAAAAAAATTCTTCGCCGCTTTAGAGAGCCTATGACGACTTCGGTAACTTAATTCTTGCACCTATCATTCTTTGGAACTTCTTAGTGAAATGATTGTTCATGCCTGAAAAAGCAAAGAATGTCATTTCACCAAAGTATATCTTCCCCTGGACATTATACAAGTCAACACGCACTTGAGGGTAGCCCTTAGCAATGATTTCTGCAATCTCGATCATGCGTTCCAAGTTCTGCGGACGAGGAACATCACGATACTGCACTCCACTATCAGCAAGATACTGGCGCTGAGGCTGCCATGTATGTATGTCATACAAATCATATATGGTCTTCAAGCCACCGCTACCACTCTCTAAACTACGATCATAACATACCATATCGTACTGAGCCTTACCGTCAATACAACGTATCTTGTGGTCTACAGTGGTTTCTGACGAGAACTCCTCGCTGTTATCCATCTCTATCAAACTCTCTGCCATGATACGCGGTTTGATGGCCGTATAGTGCGGTTCACAGGAGTCATAACCATATCTAACAGCCACATGCTTATTCAGAAAATCGATGATATACTGTTTATTCATCTGGCTCTTATCACGAACAATAACAGTACTCCCACAATCATGAGTACATTTCAGCACAAACTTTTCAGGTAGATTATCGAAATCTATCTCATCGGCAGTATCCCATATGCCGTAGCAATCCGTCAAGATCTCTTTTAATCCCAAACTCTCTATATGCTTACGGACTTCATACTTATCGGTATATTCCGACCACTTAGATGTATCCGTATAGACTTCCATCCAAGTCAGTTTCTCGTTTAGCGTACGTGGATTCTTCCAAGGAAACTTTCGCCTGTAATATCTGTTCCATTTCATATCAAAGGCCTTTTTGGGGTCAGTAGCCACAAGTTTACGCCACTGTTCAGTAAACTGAAAATGACGGTCAAAATACCATGCACGATAAGTTCTGATAGGGTGCAACATCGACCAAAGGCGTAACTTTGTTTTATAAGAAAGAAAACTCATACGTTAACATTTTACAGTTCTCTTTGCAAAGATACAACAAAAAAAACAAATTACTTGGTCTATTTCAAAAAAAAATGTATTTTTGCAGAAAAATCACAGCAAATGGTAAAAGTCAGTGTCATATTGCCAATATACAATGTTGCTCCCTATCTAGATGAGACATTTCAGTCACTTCTTACACAAACATTGAAGGAGATTGAAATCATTGCTGTCAATGACGGTTCTACAGATAACAGTGAAGAGATTATTCAGAAATATCAGAATCAAGACCCACGAATTATCTCTATCAGCCAAGAGAACCTAGGGTTATCTGATGCTAGGAATACGGCGCTGAGGCTCGCCACGGGACAATACATTTTCATGATGGATTCAGACGACATTCTTAGTCATTCTGATGCCTTAAAAATGTGTTTTGAATATGCAGAAAAGAAACATGCCGACTTTATTTTTTTTGATGGTGAACGTTTTCGGGATGGTACGTATGAACACATTTCCGACATTCAAAGGACACATCTGGCAGAAGAAAACACACCATACGACGGACAAGATCTCCTCAACTTGATGCTTGACCATAACACTCATAATAGTGCAGTCTGGCTTCTATTGATTAATCATGATTTCATGAATAGGCAAGGATTGCGTTTTTATTCTGGCATCATACATGAAGACGAGTTATTCACCACTATTCTCACACTCAGCAGCAATGCCATTTTCTGCCTAAAGAAGTCACTTGTCAGACATCGTATAAGGTCTACATCAATAATGGGCACACATATTTCTAAGCACAACTTAGAATGCTACCTCATAGTTTCTGATGAACTGCTTAAATTCAGTCATGCCCCCATCGTCCACAAGTATCTACAATACACGTTAAGCAAGGTATTCTATACGGGACATCTCATACCCTTCCGCGACAAGCCCGTCGTTTTCTGGCGTGCCCTTCGCTCAGGCTACCTGAAATATATAGGTGTCAAGTCCACATTGGTCTTTTGGTTAAAAGCTTAAACGATAAAATCACGATGATTTGACGTTTTGACACAAGTAATCCTCACTCCATTTATGATATGAAGTATCTTTTATTAATTGTTATTTGCATAGTATTGACTGCCTGTCATGAATACAAAGACAACAAAATCGTCATTTGCATTCCTGTCTACGGACAGAGCCTAGCCTTAGGTGAGGAAGCCGAACGTCTAACAAATTTCGATTCTTTGACTGCATATGCCGATGGCCGCATCGTGACAGAGAACCTGAATCATAGCTTCGGTTATTTCGAAAATGACAACATCAAACATTGGATTAAAAAGACTGTTGGTTATCAAAAAAGGGCCTATGAACTTTCTGTATATAAGATGGCACAAGTAATAGCAGACCAATTAGGAGAAGACACTTTGATATGTATTTTCCCTGGCGGACAAGGAGCTACAGCCATCGCCAACCTGAGTAAAGGC
>ONWY01000221.1 GCA_900321665.1 uncultured Eubacteriales bacterium | reverse complement strand
ACGGCATCGGTCTCGTCGCCCTTGTTTTCCAAATCGGTGATAATTAAGTTCACCAGCGTTTTTTCAAGCCCCTTGTTTTGCGCAGGGTCGAAGCCGCCGCGCAGGTAGAAGAGCTTCGGGAGGTTTTCGGTCAGCTCGTTGGCTGCGGCGATTTCCTCTTTCACCGCATTTGTCTCCATCTTCAAGCCGACGGCGCAAAGAGCGAGGATGTTGTATTTTTTGCGCGCCTTTTTAAAACCCGCGACCTCGTTTTGCATCACTCTGCCGAAGTAAATTACATCGCTGTTCTTTTTTACCTTAATGCGCGCCATATACAGGCTGTGGCACTCCAAGCCGGTTTTCTCGGCAAACATTTCGGCATAGCGCTTGGTGAAGCCGGAATCGGATTCGTAAATAATGTACATATCTTTTTCCCTTTTAATTCTTTAATTCTTTAATCACATAGCCCGGTTTGCCCTCATACTCACCGAGCTCGGCAACGGGAACCTTGGTTCCGATAGCCTCCACGGCAAAGGCAATGAGTGCAATGTAGCCGATACCGAACAGCACGGTGCCGCGAATGAGCATAAAATTAACAGGTGCAATTAAACCGATAACAATGTTGTCAATCGCCACAACCAGCAGCACAATCATCGCTATGAGGAACTTCTTTGCAAGCGCTTGGTTGACAACCTTCTTGGAGGGCAGCGCAGCGCGCTCCTCTGCAGCCTTTTTCTCTGCTTCCTTTTGCTCCTTGGTCTTTTTCTCTTCGCGCAAAATGACAAATTTGTTCATCACAAAAACAAACACAAAGGTAATCATGGTGATGAGGAATTTGCCGATGTTTTGCTTTAAGAAAATGAGAAAACCGTTATCCGTATTTTGGAAAATAGACCATGTGCCTACCCAGCTGTTGGCGAGACCGCCCAATACGGTGGAATAGAAGATGATAAAGACTATCATCACCATGGTGGCGATAATGCTGAATTTAACATTCGCAACGGATTTAAAGGTGGTTTTTCTGTTGACCACGAAGCTGACAAAGTTGCCGACAATGGTCGAAACAAGGTATGCCACCAGTACGCAAGCACCGCCTCTGCCGATAACATTGACATCGTTGAGCACACCCTCAGCACCGTGCGGATAATTAAAGATAAACCAAATAGCGTCGGTACCCTGCAGCGGTTCTTTCAATATCCATAAAAAGACATTGTAAAGTACCATTTCGCTTGCACCGGCAATCATGCTGACCAGTGTAAATTTAATCACTTGCCACAGTGCGGCATTTTTCTCTGTCCACACCTTAAAGGCACTTTTTTTCTTCACTTCGCTCATACTTTCCTCCTCAATTGAAAATATACATTTTTATTATAGAGGAATTGCGCGCGATTTGCAACCGAAAAATCAATTTTTTTGTAACTATTTCATAAAAAAATGCACCGATTGTGCAGTTGATTTATAAATATTTGTATGCTATAATTTCTTTATATATGTATGAGGAAGGTGCTTTTATGGGAAAGGCTAAGGTAAAGAGTGTCAATACACACCCGAACCGAATCGGCATCAAGGAAGCGATGGGCTACATGATGGGCGATGCAGGAAACCTGTTTGTGCTCACCTATGTTTCCTCCTTCTTAAAGGTGTTTTATACCGATGTGCTGCTGATTTCTCCGGGTAATGTTGCCACGCTTTTTTTGGTAACCAGGCTGTGGGATGCGATTAATGACCCGCTGTGGGGCGGCATTGTGGCAAAGCGCCCGCCGAGTAAGGATGGTAAATTCCGCCCGTATATCAAGTGGATTGCCATTCCGGTGGCGGTGGCGCAACTGCTTTGCTTCTTTAATTTCACGAGGATTCCCGTGGTGGGGGAGAACCCGACCTTTGTGCTCATTCTCGCTTATATTACCTATATCACCTTCGGGATGATGTACACCGGCATCAATGTGCCCTTCGGCTCGCTCGCCTCGGTGATAACGGATGACCCCGAGGGCAGAACCCTGCTTTCCACTTTCCGCTCTATCGGCGGCGGTATCGGCGGCGCAGCGCCGCTGCTGTTAGCACCGTTTTTGATTTATACCAAAAAGCCCGACCCCGTCAACCCCGAGCAGACTATCTCTGTTGCAAACGGCAACGGTATGTTCGGCTTTGCGGCGGCGATGTGCGTGCTCGCGATTATTTTCTATTTTGTCTGCTACAAATCCACCAAGGAGCGCGTGAAATCCGTTGCGCAGCCGAATGTGAAGATGAAGGATACCTACAAGAGCATGTTCAAAAGCAGGCCCTTTGTGGTGCTTGCCATCACCGGTATCTTAATCAGCGGGCAGCTGCAGTTTGCCTCGCTCAACCAATATTTGTTTAAAAACTACTTTGCCAATGCAAATCTCTCCGTGGTCGGCACGATTGCGCAGTATTTGCCGATGGCGATTATGATTTTATTTACCCCGGCACTCTCGAAGCGCTTTGGTAAAAAGGAGCTCTCGAGTTTCGGCGCGATGTTTGCGGCAATTGCCGCGGTCGCCTGCTTCCTGCTCAAGGGCACCTTCAAGCCCAATGGCGATACTTATACTATCGTGGTCTATATGGGGCTGTTGTTCATCATCGGCTTCGGGTATTCCTTCGTTTCCATCACCAATTGGGCGGTGGTTGCCGATGTGATTGATTACCAATATGTTAAAACCGGTGTGAAGAGCGAGAGCGCGATTTATGCCGTGTATACCTTTGCGCGCAAGCTCGGGCAAACCGCGGCGGATTACGGCGGGCTGATGCTGCTTGAAAAATTTGCGCATTACAATAGCGAAACGATGGCAAATGCCGGCTATGTGCCCGGGGTGAGCGATAAGATTCTCACCATTTGCACCATTATTCCCGCGATTACCTACACACTTATTTGGCTGCTTTATAAATTTGCGTACCCGCTGACCAAAGAAAAACTCGAGCCGATTTATGCCGAGGTGCGCGCCGCAAACGAAGCGCTGGAAAAGGAAGAGTAAATTCTAATTTATCTGCCTGTAGGCAGATAAATTAGCAACCTTTTAACGGCTCCCCTTGTGAGGGGAGCTGTCTTGCGTTAGCAAGACTGAGGGGT
>ONWY01000093.1 GCA_900321665.1 uncultured Eubacteriales bacterium | reverse complement strand
GCACACCCGCATAGCGGGTGGTTGTTTGTTCCGCGCGGCGGAACAGTCTAAAGACATTAAAACAAAGGGTATCAAAGCTAAATTGTATGCTTTGATACCCTCTGTTTTATTTCTTGACTCGCTTAAGCGCATCTTTTTCCAAGCGCGACACCTGTGCTTGCGATATGCCGATTTCTTCCGCTACCTCGGTTTGCGTTTTCCCTTGTATAAAGCGCAGGTGAATGATTTGCTTTTCTCTCTCGGGAAGTGCTTTCAGCTGCTCTTTTACACTGAGCACATTAATCCAGGATTTGTCACTGTTTTTATCGCCGATTTGGTCGCAAATATAAATCGTATCGCCGCCCTCCGAATAGACAGGCTCGTAGATAGAAACAGGCTCGACAATCGCTTCTAAAGCAATGACAACACTTTCCTTTTTCACTTTCATAAAAGAAGCAATTTCTTCCACCGTCGGCTCGCGATTAAGCTTGTTTTGCAGCTGCTCTTTTGCCTGCATGGCTTTGTATGCGGTATCTCTCAGCGAGCGGCTGACACGAATGGGATTATTATCGCGCAAATACCGCCGGACTTCACCGATAATCATTGCCACCGCATAAGTGGAAAACTTAAAATTCAGCTCCACATTAAAGTTATCAATCGCTTTAATCAAGCCGATACAGCCGACTTGAAACAAATCATCCATGTTTTCGGCGCGGTTCGAAAAGCGCTGAATGACACTTAAAACCAGCTTTAAATTACCGTTTATCAGCTTTTCTCGCGCTGATTTATCGCCGGCTTTGATTTGATGAAACAGTTCGGTTTTCTCTTTTTCCGAGAGTACCTTTAATTTGGAGGTATCTATCCCGCAAATTTCAACTTTGTTATAGTTCACAATTATCACTCCGCTAACAGTATTGACCGCTATATGCCGATAAATTCACATAAGTTTTGGAAAGGCGAATATAATTTTAAGAGGTGATAACCATGAAATGCTCAATTATGGAACTGTTGGAAAAATCTGTCATTGATGCGGCGACAGGGGAGCGCATCGGCAATCTCTGCGATGTCGAGCTGAATTCGGAAAACGCGTGCCTATCGGCTTTAATTATTGCCGTTAAGGCAAAAAACGGCTCTTTTTTTGCCAAAAGCGAAAAGGTGAGAATCGAGTGGTGCAATATCCGCGTAATCGGCAAGGATGCCATTTTGGTCGAGTGCTGCGGTGAGCTCAAAAAATTGGTACCGGAAAAGAGTTTCTTGGATAAAATTTGGAATTAAAATTAATTTCAAAAAATGCTTGAAAATAAATTATATATATGTTAATATATTACGGCTGATATTTTAGGCAATACGCACGCAGTGGGATTTTGCAGGTGTGCATTTCAAAAAATGTGCTGCAAAAGAAGAGCACTGCGGTGGAAAAAACAAAGGAGGAAATAAAAATGCCGGTAGTATCAATGAAACAACTGCTTGAAGCAGGCGTCCACTTTGGACATCAGACAAGAAGATGGAACCCCAAAATGGCTGAGTACATCTTCACAGAAAGAAACGGAATCTACATCATCGATTTGCAGAAAACCGTTAAGAAGCTTGACGAAGCATATGCTTTCGTAAAAGAGCTTTCCGAAAACGGCGGCGAAATGATTTTCGTAGGTACCAAAAAGCAAGCACAGGATTCCATCAAGGAAGAAGCCGAGAGATGCGGCATGCCCTATGTAAATGCGCGTTGGTTAGGCGGTATGCTCACCAACTTCAAGACCATTCGCCGCAGAGTAGGTCGTCTTGCACAGCTCAAAACCATGAGAGAAGACGGTACCTTTGATATGCTCCCGAAGAAGGAAGTTATCAAGCTTAATCTCGAGATTGAAAAGCTTGAGAAATTCATGGGCGGTATCACCGAGATGAAGAGAATCCCGCAGGCAATGTTTATTGCTGACCCGCGTAAAGAGAGAATTGCCGTTGCAGAAGCTAAGAAGCTCGGCATTCCGATTGTTGCAATTGTAGATACTAACTGTGATCCTGACGAAATTGATTATGTTATCCCCGGTAACGACGATGCTATTCGTGCAGTTAAGCTCTTAGCCGGCGCTATGGCTGATGCCATTATCGAAGGCAGACAGGGTGCAGATGAAGTTGCTGAGGAAGCAACCGAAGGCGCTGCCGACAATGCCGAAGCAGCAGAGGATGCAGAATAATTTATTAACGGGAGGATTTTAAAATGGCTATTACAGCTAAAGATGTTAAAGAACTTCGCGAAAAAACAGGCGTTGGCATGATGGAGTGCAAAAAGGCACTGACAGAAGCCGGCGGCGATATGGATAAAGCGATTGATATTTTAAGAGAAAAAGGCGCGGCTATGGTTGCTAAGAAGGCAGGCAGAGTTGCGGCAGACGGCGCTGTTGTTACTTATTACGATGAAGCTGCTAAAAAGGGCGTTATTGTTGAGGTAAACAGTGAAACCGACTTCGTTGCAAAGAACCAAAAGTTTGTTGATTTTTGTAATGATGTTGCAAAAACCATTATCGCAAAGAACCCTGCAGATGTTGAAGCGCTGATGGGTGAAACCCTTGTGGAGGCAGGCATTACTGTCAACGATAAGCTCACCGAGCTCATCCAGGAAATCAAGGAAAACATGAAGGTTCGCCGCTTTGAAGTGATTGACGGCACTATGGTTTCCTATATCCACGCAGGCGGTGCAGTAGGCGTTGTTGTCAAGTTTGATACCGACGATGCTATTGCCGCAAAGCCCGAGTTTGTTGCAATGGGTAAGAATGTGGCAATGCAAATTGCTGCTATGAGCCCCGAGTATCTCGATAAGGAGAACATTTCCGCCGAGGAATTGGAGAAAATGAAATCCTTCACTATCGATGGCGCACTCAATCATCCCGATTCTCTTCCGATGCCCATTCTCAACGATTTGATTAAAGAGGCTACCGATGAGAAGAAGTGGAGCGATGAAGATATCACCATTTACCAAGGTCTTGATAACAAGCAAAGAAAGAACTTTGTCAACTTCATTTCCAAGGAAGCTTTAGAGACTTTGGCTACCATCGCAAAATCTCATAAAGCGGAAATTGTCGAGAACAAGATTTTCAACGGTCTTGTACAAGGCAGATTCAACAAGCAAATCAAAGAAATTTGCCTGTTAGAGCAGGAGTTTGTTCGCGCTGATTTGTTCAAGGGCGATGTGCAAGGCTATGTTGCAAGCGTTGCCAAGGAGCTCGGCGGCGATATTAAGGTTACCGGCTTCATCAGATACGCTAAGGGCGAAGGCATTGAAAAGAAGGAAGAAAACTTTGCCGATGAAATTGCCAGCATGGTAAAAGGCGAGTAATTCTTGCACACTTTCACTTAAAAAGAACATAAGCACCGAGGTTTTTAGCCTTGGTGCTTATTTTTTTGCAATAATTTCGTAATTAATAACAAAAAATAGTAATATTATTGTAATTTAAAACAATATATGGTAAAATTGGTATAATGTAATAACTATGGATTGTTGCATAAAAAACAAATAAAGGTGTAAAGAATATGAAGTATAAAAGAATATTATTGAAAATTTCCGGTGAAGTCTTAGCCGGTGAAAAAGGCTTTGGCTTAAACGATGCTATGATTATGGAGGTCTGCGAATCCATCAAGGCATGCAGAGAAGCAGGCGTTGATGTTGGCGTTGTCGTTGGCGGCGGTAACTTTTGGCGCGGCAGAAGCAGCGGTGAAATGAGCAGAGTAAAGGCAGACCATATCGGTATGCTTGCAACGGTGATGAATGCCATCGCTTTGTCTGACGGGCTCGAGAGACTCGGTGTGCCCGTCGTTGTGGAAACAGCGGCGGAAATGAAAACCTTTGCCGAAACCTATTATTATAACAAAGCTTTGAAAAATTTAGAAAACGGTAAGGTTTTGATTTTCGGCTGCGGCACGGGTAATCCGTTTTTCTCCACCGATACCGGCGCTGCGCTCAGAGCTATTGAAATCGGCGCCGATATTTTGATGAAGGCAACAAATGTTGACGGCGTTTACGATAAAGACCCGAACAAATATGCGGATGCCGTCAAATTTGATAAAATCACCCCGCAAGAGGTGCTTGAGAAAAATATCAATGTGATGGACAGCACCGCTTTTGCCCTTTGTAAAGACAATCATATGCCGATTCTCGTATTTAACCTCGAGCAGGAAAACAGCATCATTGATGCCATTCACGAAAAACCAATCGGCACCTTGGTTGCTGATTAAGAAACAATCAACCGATAAAATATATTCGCTCGTTTGAGCAGAAAGGTACGATTATGGAACAGCTTTTTAAAACCACAAAAGAAAGAATGGAAAAATGCATCACAAGTTTAAACAATGACTTTGCCACCATCAGAGCAGGTCGCGCTAACCCCGGTGTGTTAAATAAAGTGATGGTTGACTACTACGGTGTACCCACCCAAATCAACCAGATGGCACAGGTGAGCGTTTCCGAAGCGACAAACCTTGTTATTACCCCTTGGGATGTATCCACCCTAAAGGCAATTGAAAAGGCGATTAATGAATCCGATATCGGCATCAATCCGCAAAACGACGGCAAATGCATTCGCTTAATCTTCCCGAAGCTGACCGAGGAAAGAAGAAAAGAAATTTCCAAGGATATCTCTAAAAGAGGGGAAGAGGCAAAAATTGCTGTTCGTGCTGTCAGACACGACTCCATGGATGCCCTCAAGAAGATGAAGAAAGCAAGCGAAATCACTGAGGATGATTTTGATGATGGCGAAGAAGAAATTCAAGACATCACGGACAAATTCATCGAGCAGTGTGAAAAAATTGTAAAAGATAAGAAAGACGAGATAATGTCTGTATAATGATGGCTATTTTTAAAAAAGAGAAATCACAGCCTCTGATTGTTCCGCAGCACATTGCCATTATTATGGATGGCAATGGCAGATGGGCAAAAAAAAGAGGCTTGCCGCGTACGGCAGGGCACAAAAAGGGTGCAAACAACTTCCGCACCATTTCCGATTATATGAATAAAATCGGTGTGAAATATATGACCTTTTATGCCTTTTCTACCGAAAATTGGAAGCGCTCCAAAGAGGAAGTCGAAACCATTATGAATTTGTTTAAGGACTACCTGATTGAAGCGGAGCAAAGGCTGCTGGAGACCGATATGCGCATGATTTTTATCGGCGACAGGTCTGTCTTACGACCGGATTTAATAGAGCTGATGAATCGCATTGAAGCTGCCTCCAAAGACAATACCGGCGCCATTGTCAACATGGCAATTAATTATGGCGGCAGGCAGGAAATTGCCACCGCTTGCAAAAAAATTGCGCAAAAGGTGAAAGCCGGTGAAATCGAACCGGAGGACATCACCGAGGATATGATTAGTGCAAGTATTTATACCGCTAATCAGCCCGACCCGGATTTAATCATTCGCCCGAGCTGTGAATTCAGACTTTCCAACTTCCTGATTTGGCAATCTGCTTATTCGGAATTTTGGTTTGACAATGTGCTTTGGCCTGATTTCACTACAAGAGATTTAGACCGCGCGATACATGATTTTTCCAACAGACAAAGAAGATTTGGTGGTGTAAAATAGATGAAAAAAAGAATCATAACCGCTATTGTTGCGGTTATTGGCGCAATTGTTATCATTTTGCTTTCGGAAATTAATTCCATTTTTCTGTTAGTGCCGATTTGTGCTTTTTGTGTGATATCCGTGCACGAATTAATCGGTGTTATCAAAATTAAAAGCAAAATGCTCAAGGCCACTTCCATGGTTTATGCGGGAATTGTGCCGTTTTTAGTGGCGGGGGATGCCTCCTATGCCGGCTTTTTCGGCAAGAGCATACCGATTAATCTGCATACAATTTTAATTTTAGTCACAATTTTATATGTGCTCGTTGTGCTTCATTCACTTTTAAAGCACTACACAAGCGTGAAATTTGAGACCGTTGCCACACTGATGTTTGGCACAATCGTCGTTTCCTTGGGGCTTTCGCTGCTACCTGCTTTCCATGCGCTGTATCATTATTACCCGAATGTGCGCCGAACATCAGCCCGAAAAAATCCTGGGAAGGCTATATCGGCGGAATTGTCATCGGCGAAATATTTACGGTATTATACTTTATTTTATTTAATACCTTTGCAACCGCTGATTATAAGCCCGCTATGTTTAATATCGTCATTGTGGCGATTATTTCTCCCATATTGGCAACACTTTCCATTATGGGCGACCTTTCCGCTTCCACAATCAAAAGAAACTTCGGTGTGAAAGACTTCGGTAACTTTTTCCCGGGGCACGGCGGTATCCTTGACAGATACGACAGTGTGCTTTATGTAGCACCGATTTTATATGCGATTTGTAAAATAATGGTGATGATAAAGACATGACAAATAATTTATCCATACTCGGTTCGACAGGGTCGATAGGGACACAGGCACTCGATGTAGTCAGAAAGCGCGGTTTTCATGTTACCGCGCTTTGCGTGCATAATAATATAGAATTATTAGAGAAACAGGCGCGAGAATTTCAACCGAATTTGGTTGCCGTTTTCGACGAAAGCCGCTATAGCGAGCTAAAAAGCCGCTTGGCAGATACACCCGTTCAGGTTGAAGCGGGGATGGAGGGTTTAATTGCCTGCGCACAGGAAGCGCAATGCGATACCGTTTTGACTTCGGTGGTCGGAATGGTAGGATTAGTTCCTACTTTAAAGGCGATTGAAGCCGGTAAAAACATAGCTCTTGCCAATAAAGAAACACTCGTTGCAGGCGGTGAGCTTGTGATGCGCGCAGCAAAGCAAAAGCAGGTAAATATTTACCCGGTAGACAGCGAGCACTCAGCCATTTTTCAATGCTTGCAGTCATCGCCGCGCAAATCTGCGCTTAAGAGAATTATTCTCACCGCTTCCGGCGGTCC
>ONWY01000156.1 GCA_900321665.1 uncultured Eubacteriales bacterium | reverse complement strand
TCATAAAGCTTTCTTGCATCCTCGGGTTTATTGACTGTCCACAGTGACAGCCCGACATCCTGCGACAGGCACAGCTCGATATCCTTTTGGTTATTGAGCCCGAAGTCGGCGGATATCCAACAATTGCCGAGGCTTTTGGCTTCATCAATCTTTTTTTGGTTGATACCGTATACCAAATACCACAGCTCAATTTCGCTGTCATAAGAGCGGATTTCCTGCAGGTGCTCTAAATCGAAGTCAATAATAATGGCACTCTTTTCAAGCCCTTTGGCTTTTACCGCATCCACCACCGATTTTAGCGAGTCATAATTGGAGGTCTTAATTTCAATTTGCGGTCTGGTAGAGGAGCCGACAAAGACATCTAAATACTCCTCTAAAGTCGGGATTCTTAAATCGCCGTATTCCCAAAAGGCGGTACCGGTTTTGTAGGGGTAGGATTGCAGAGTGCTTAAATCTTTATCGCCGACTGCACCGAATTTGCCGAACCTTGTCAACAAAAGCGGGTCGTGGTACAGCACCCACGCGCCGTCGCTTGTTTGCTTAATATCGCACTCCGCCGAGTAATAGCCGAGCTCGACCGCCTTTTCATAGGCAGGCAGGGTATTCTCAGGCGCTTGCATGTTTACACCTCTGTGGGCGGTGATATACATTTCGCTTGCAATATCGGGCGCTTCATCCTGCAGGCTAATCAGTGATTTCGGTTGGTAGTGCATTTTGCGAATGCCTTCAAAAGGCGAGAAAGAGCCGAGGAAAAACCACAGCAGGAATGCACAAAACACGAGTGCTAAAATCAGGATTACTATTTTTTTCTTTTTACTCATTTTCCGCTTCCTTCTTTCTATCGCTTTGGGATAAATCGGTTTGCTGCTTGCTGTGCTCGATAACCTCTATTGCAAGCCGTTCCAAGTCCTCGGTTGTATCGAGCTCGCCGCATTTGCGCCGGTAAGTCGCCGCGCCGCGAATGCCCTTTAAGTACCAAGCGGCATGCTTGCGCGCTTCGCGCATACCGACTTTTTCGCCCTTGTACTCCACAATTCTTTTGATATGGCGGAGCATATAAAGCATTTGCTGCTCAAGCGGCGGGTCGGGGAGAATGACGGTGTTGTTTAAATACGCGGCAATTTGTTGGAATATCCACGGCTTTCCGAGCGCTCCCTGCGCCACCATAATCGCATCGCAGCCGGTCATGGAGAGCATTTTTACCGCGCTTTGCACATCGCGAATACCGCCGTTGCCGACCACGGGAATGGAAACACTGCTTTTAACCTGTGCAATGGTATCATAATCAATCGGGAAGGCATACATCTGCTCTCTTGTTCTGCCGTGAACGGTGATGGCTGCCGCACCTTCACCCTCGCAGATTTTGGCAAGCTCCGGCGCGTTGATACTCTCGCTATCCCACCCGGTACGAAATTTCACGGTAACGGGTACTTCACTCGCTTTCACCACCGCTTTGATAATTTCTTTTGCCAGCGGCAAATTTTTCATCAGCGCGCTGCCGGCGCCGGTATTGGCGACCTTTGGAGCGGGGCAACCCATATTGATATCAATCGCATCCGGTGAAAAAGCGCTGCACCTGCGCGCAGCCTCCGCCATGATAGCGGGCTCGTTACCGAAAAGCTGAATGGCGGCAGGGCGCTCCTTGTCACTCAGGCGCAACAATTCTGCACTTTTCCTGTCGCCCATGGTAAAGCCCTTGGCGCTGACCATTTCGCCGACTGTGAAGCCTGCGCCGAATGCAACACAAAGCTCGCGAAAAGCCATATCCGCGACACCTGCCATCGGCCCCAATATTAAACCGTTTTTAATTTCTGTATTTCCTAATTGCATTTTAAGAGACCTTTAAAGATTTTTAAAATTATAGCACATTAAACTTTAAATGACAAATGAATTGTGGTAAAATATGATTAATAATACAATTTATATTGGAGGCAGCATGAATTTTTTAGTTGTGGATGGCAACAGTATCATCAACCGCGCGTTTTACGGTATTCGCGACCTCTCCACAAAAGAGGGCATTCATACCAACGCGATTTACGGTTTTATGAATATATTATTTAAGCTTTTAGAGCAAACCAAGCCCGATTGCGTGGCGGTGGCATTTGATCTAAAAAAGCCGACCTTTCGCCATAAGATATATGATGCATACAAAGCCGGCAGAAAACCGATGCCGCCCGAGCTTGCCGAGCAGTTTCCGTATTTAAAGGATTTGCTGCGCGCGCTCGGTTACAGCGTGGTGGAAAAGGAAGGGTACGAAGCCGATGATATTTTGGGTACGCTCTCGGCAAAATGCGCCGCACAAGGCGATACCTGCTTTATTGCGACAGGCGACAGAGATTCCCTGCAGCTTGTGAATGATAAAGTGACCGTGGTGCTTGCCTCCACCCAAAAGGGGCAGCCTGTTTCCGTGTTTTACACACCCGAGCTGATTATGGAAAAATACGGTGTGGAGCCGAGAAAGCTCATTGAGATAAAAGCAATTCAAGGCGATACCTCCGATAATATTCCCGGTGTGGCAGGCATAGGCGAAAAGGGTGCGCAGGAATTGATTTCCCGCTTCGGCTCGATTGATTACATTTACGAGCATATTGATGAGATTGATATTAAGCCTGCCATGCGCAAAAAGCTGGTTGACTCCAAGCAGAACTGCTTCTTAAGCAGAGAATTGGGTGAAATCTGCCTGAGCGCGCCGATTGATACGGATTTGGAGCACTACAAGAGTGCAAAGCCCGATGAAGAAACCAGCTTGCAGCTGTTGCGCAAGCTTGAAATGAACTCGATTATCAAAAAGCTTAATTTTTCCGAGGAAGGCATTGTTACCCCCGAGGCGCAGGAAAGCTATCAAATTGCGCTTGAATATGCAGATGATTTGAATGTACTGCGCGATTTGCTGTTGCAGCAAAAAACGCTGTATTTCAGCGGAGCATATGAGGCAGATGCCTTAACCGGCTTGTACTTTTCGCTCGAAAACCGCGTCGTGTTTGCCGATGCGGTGGATTTGCAGTTTTATTCCTTTATCGGCGAAATCTTTGAAAGCGATATCGCGAAGGTGGTAGACAATGCCAAGCCTTTATTTACAACCGCCGCAAAATTTGGTGCGCAGTTAAAAAATGTTGTCATGGATACCTCGCTTGCCGGCTATATCTTAAATCCCGATGCGAAGGATTACGGTGCGGTCGCTTTAGCAATGCAATATGAAGTACCGGTGCCGGGTGTTGAAAATGAGGAAAGGGAACAGGCAGTCCAAGCATGCGCCGTGCTCCCGATTTTGTCCAAAAAATTGGAAATTTTAATTGAAAATAATCAGCAATCCGCTTTGCTGCACGAAATGGAAATTCCCTTTGCCGAGGTGCTTTCCGCGATGGAAATAGAGGGATTCTTAGTCGATAAAGAGGGGATTGCCGCCTATGGTGAAACCCTTGCCGCGCGCATTGATGAAATCACCAAAAGCATCTATGACTTAGTGGGCAGAGAGTTTAATATCAATTCGCCCAAGCAGCTTGGTGCGGCGCTGTTTGAGGATTTGGAGCTGCCCTGCAAAAAGAAAACCAAAAGCGGCTATTCCACTAATGCGGAGGTATTGGAGGGCTTGCTTGACAAGCACCCGGTGATTGCACTGATTTTGGAATACCGCACCTTAACCAAGCTTAAATCCACTTATTGCGACGGATTAATTAAGGTGATTTCTCCCGATGGCAGGATTCATTCATCTTTTAATCAAACCGAAACAAGAACCGGCAGAATCAGCTCTACCGAGCCGAATTTGCAAAATATCCCGGTCAGAACAGAGCTTGGTGCCGAGCTGCGCAAGTTTTTTAAGGCGAAGGAAGGCTTCACCCTGGTCGATGCCGATTACAGCCAAATTGAGCTGCGCGTGCTTGCCGATGTCGCGGGTGTAGGTCTCTGTGGCACCTCACTGATAGTAGATGGTACCCTTGACACAGAGCGTATAGGTCTTTCCCGACAGGGAGGCGGGATAGTACCAGTCCAGTTCGGCAAAGGCATTTTCCGAAGCCTTGCCCTTGCCGTCGTTGCGGTAATAGGACAGTCTGGTGACGTTGCCTGTTATCTGCAGGTATTTGGGTGAATAGGTGACGGAGTTGGTAAGGAAC
>ONWY01000282.1 GCA_900321665.1 uncultured Eubacteriales bacterium | reverse complement strand
AAAGCGAACTTTTCAATGCTTTGCTCCCTTTGCTCATTCACTACCACACAACATGACCGAGTTCACTAAAGCGAACTTTTCAATGCTTTGCTCCATTTACTCATTCACTACTACATAACATTACCGAGTTCGCCAAAGCGAACTTTTTAAAATACACACTCTCAAGAAAATCATCACCGAGTTCGCCGGAGCGAACTTTTTATTATTTTGCTCCCTTCACTCATTCACTACCACACAACACGACTGAGTTCGCTAAAGCGAACTTTTCAAAATTTACTCTTTCAGAGTCAAAACCACACCGAGTTCGCTAAAGCGAACTTTTTATTGACAGCAAAATTCGGGTGGATTATAATAAGAGAAGCAATGGGTATAATGATTCAAACCTTTCAGTCTCTCGCTTGTCATTTTTGGCTAATTTACTCGATTTTTCTTTGAGGGCAATAGTATTATCACACAAGCACGCTCTCGCTGTATTATCAAAGCACATTTTTGATTTTTCAAAATTGATTGGCGACAGCCAATCTGCTTTTTCAAAATCCAAACTGCACCTTGCTAATACAGCGAGAGTGCAAAGCAGTTTATATTTTGCTAATTTGTTTGCAGACAAGGCAAAAAGCGGAGAAATACCGGCGTGTATTTCGAGCATTTTTAACGCAGTATGCAAACAAATTAGCAAATAAAAACCGTACTTGCGTGATAATACTACTGCCCCGCGCCAAGCGGCATCAATACCAAGCAAATTAGCACAAAACTTCCTGCGCGAGAGATGCCTTGCAGTTTTGGTCTGCCTATATTTTACTAATGCAAGGCAAAAAACGAGGGAATGCTGACGCATTGTGAGGCTTTTTAACGAAGCAGTAGTGAAAAAGAGGCGACCAAAACCTAAAAGGTTCGAATCTTTATACCCATGGGGTACACCAAATTATCACAACGCTTACAAAGGAGAAATCGGATGGCAACATTTTTTGAGCGCTATGCACTTTTATGCAAGCAGCATGGTGAGAGCACGACCGCGATGGGCACGGAGTTGGGCTTTGCCAGAGCCACAATCAGTGCTTGGCGCAACGGCACAAAAGAGCCCGGCAGCAAAAGCATTAAGCGCCTAAGCGCATATTTTGATGTTTCTGCCGATTACCTTTTGGGCAAATCCGATATACGCAATCCCGATAAAGAATTGACACAAGAGGAAAAAGTCAAAATAGCTGTATTCGGCACGGAGGAGGTACCGCAAAAAGCCTGGGTGGAATTTGAGCGCGTAGTGGAGCATTTAAAACGCAAGTACGCAATCGGCTCCGATAACAAAGGCAAAAAGCGGTAAAAGAAATACGCCGATTATCCGCACTATCAGTTCAGCACTAATGGAGGTATTTATGAAAATAGTCATCGCGTGTGATTCGTTTAAAGGCTCGCTTTCCTCGCTCGAGGCAGGCAAGGCGGTGGAGCAGGCAGCGCTGGAGGTTTTCCCCGAGGCGGAAGTGATTGTTTCCCCTCTTGCCGATGGCGGCGAGGGCACGGCGCAGGCGCTCTTGGAGGGGCTTGGCGGAAAGGTGATTCGCTGCGATGTACAAAACCCGTTGGGCGAAACGATAGAGGCGGAATATGTGCTGACCGATAACAACATTGCGGTCATAGACATTGCCGCGGCGGCGGGCTTAACGCTCATTGAGCCGAAGCGGCGCAATCCGCTGGAGGCGAGCACCTTCGGCGTGGGGCAGATGATTGACAACGCGATTCGCCGCGGTTGCCGCGATTTCATTATCGGCCTTGGCGGCAGCGCAACGGTAGACGGCGGAGTCGGCATGCTCGAAGCGCTGGGCTTAAAATTCTACAACCGCTTCGGTGACCGCATTCGCGGCTTGAAGGGCGCAGATGTAGCCGAGATTAAGCACATTGACTTTTCCGATGGCAATCGCCACATTCCGCAGTGCCGCTTTCGCATCGCCTGCGATGTTGATAACCCGCTATGCGGCAGCAACGGTGCCGCGCGCGTGTTTGGTCCGCAAAAGGGCGCGGATGAAGATACACTGGCTTTGGATGCCGGAGATACATTTCATGGCACGACGTTTATTAACCTGAGCCGGGGCAGTAATATGGCCATGCTGATGAATCTTGCGGGATTTGATGCTATGACACC
>ONWY01000047.1 GCA_900321665.1 uncultured Eubacteriales bacterium | reverse complement strand
CTTTCCGCCGCCTTCATCAGGGCGCAGGAATACTTTGCGTTGGAAAGTGACGCTATCGCCGAGCCTTTGGTAAAATTGCCGCAATTCAAAAGCATCGAGTTCTTTGTCAGCTCCTTGTAGCGCTGAATATAGCCCAAATCATCGCACATACCGCGGGTATCATTTGTAAAAAGAACGGTTGCTAAGACTTCACTTTCCGCCACCGCGGGAAAAAGCGGCAACACCCCTATGCTGAGCACAAGGGCAAACAGTAAAATCTTAGCAATCGCTCTTTTCATTCTCATATCCTATCTATGACAAGCCTTTGGGATGGTTCCCAAAGGCTTGTAAAAATAACTTAGCAAATATTGGTTGCAACAATATTGATGCCGGTATCGCAAATGTTCTCCACGACCACATCGCCGATTTTTACCGGTGCTTTGATGGTAACGCCGTTTAAAACAGCCATGCAATCAAACATTTTCTCTTTCGGAATGGCATCTGCCGATTTGACCGGCACCACCGGGTGCTTGCCGCCCTCCACCTTCACGGTGGTGGTCAGCGGTCTGACCGGATGGGTACATTCTGTCTCGGCATACTTTTTGCCGCGCGGGCAAGTGTTGCCCGTAACGGATACAACTACTCCGTTTTCAATTGAAGCAGTCATTTGGCAGCCCATCGGGCAAGCCACACAAGTAAGTTCTCTAACTTCCATTTTTAACCCTCCACTTCAACATACAAGTAGTCGCCCTCGGAGAAGCCCTGCAAATCCTCCGGCTTCAAAACAATATTTTCCATTTCGCCCGGTGCTAACTTGCGCTTTTTCTTGGCATAAATCGCATTACCGTTTCTGGTTACCTTCACCGTGGCATTGGTATATACCTGACCGACTCTGAAATACAGCTTAACGGATTCCTCGCTGCCGTCAACACTAATACGCTGCGGCACAACATATCTAACACCGTTGATACCCTTGGTATGCACTCTAAACTCGGGGTATTCCTTTTTGCCGAGGATGTAGTTTGCCGCACCCTCGCCCGCTGTTTGCGCCTCTTGGGTAACAAAGTCAACCAAATCGTGCACGTGCAGCACATTACCGCAAGCGAAAACGCCCTCGTGGCTGGTTTCACGATATTGGTCCACAATAGCGCCGCCGGTGATGCGGTCAAGGTGAATACCGACCGAGCGGGAAAGCTCGTTTTCGGGAAGCAGACCGACAGAGAGCATCAAGGTATCGCAAGGAATGTATTCCTCGGTGCCGGGAATGGGCTTCAGGTTGCCGTCTACTTTAGAAACGGTAACACCCTCTACCCTGTCTTTTCCCTTGATTTCGGTCACGGTATGGGATAATTTGAGCGGAATATCAAAATCCTCAAGGCACTGCACAATGTTTCTTGTCAAGCCGCCGGAATACGGCATCAGCTCGCAAACAGCCTTAACCTTGGCGCCTTCCAAAGTCATTCTTCTTGCCATAATCAAGCCGATATCGCCGGAGCCTAAAATAACAACCTCTTTACCGGGCAGGTAGCCCTCAATATTCGCAAATCTTTGTGCGGTACCGGCGGTCATCACGCCTGCAGGGCGTGTGCCGGGAATAGAGATAGCGCCTCTGGGTCTCTCGCGGCAGCCCATGGCGAGCACAATGGCGGTTGCGGAAATTTCCATCAACCCGTCTTGCTTATTAATGGCAATAACCACATTGTTGGTGGTGATATCAAGCACCATGGTATTGACCTTGACATCGATATCGGTTTTTTCCACCTCGTCGATAAATCGGGCTGCATATTCCGGGCCGGAAAGCTCCTCACCGAAATAGTGAAGACCGAAGCCGGTGTGGATACACTGCTCGAGGATACCGCCGAGCGTTTCATCTCTTTCACAAATGAGGATTTTTTCAACACCGCATTCCTTTGCCTTCAGCGCTGCTGCCATACCGGCAGGACCGCCGCCTACTACAACTAAATCATACTTCATCATAAATCCTCACCTCACTTTGTTTTGCCGACGACAATGTTGGATGTATCGCCGAACTTAGTTATTTCTAACATATCTTTACCGCGCTCTCTGGCGATAATCTCAGCCACCTTCGGGCCGCAGAAGCCGCTTTGGCACCTGCCCATGCCCGCGCGCGTTCTGCGCTTCACGCCATCCATATCCTCTGCGGGAATGGGACCGTGGCATGCGGCGATGATTTCGCCCTCGGTTACGGTTTCGCAACGGCAGACAATTTGACCGAAGGAAGGGTCTTTCTCAATTAATTCTCTGCGCTCTACTGTTGACAGCTCTCTAAAGCGAATCGGCTCGGGGCGTGTTCTGTGCCACTTCACCTTCTTGGGCAACCTGCCGCAGACATCCAGCATAATTTCCTCCACATACTCGGCAATTGCCGGTGCAGCGGAAAGACCGGGTGATTCAATACCGGCAACATTGACAAAGTGCGGGTTTGCCTTGGATGGCTCGATAATGAAATCGCCCTTGGTGCTGTGCGCACGCAAGCCTGCAAAGGAAGTAATCACCGCATTGAGCTTAACGCTCGGAATAGAGTAGCTGGTGTACTTGCGCACCATTTCAAGCTCATCAGTCGTGGTGGATTTATCTTCCTTGCCCTCGATATCTTTTGCGGAGGGGCCTGTTAAGATGTTACCGTCAACCGTCGGGGTAACCAAAACACCCTTGCCCATCTTGGTCGGGCATTGGAAAATAACATGGTTGACAACACCGCCCAGAGATTTATCCATCAGCAGGTATTCGCCCTTTCTGGCGATAATCTCAATCGAGTTATCACCAATTAAAGATGCAATGTAATCGGAATAGATACCTGCCGCATTAATCACATACTTCGCTTCAATCTGCTCACCGTTTTCGGCTTTTACGGTAAAGCGCTCGTTATCAAAATCAATGGCATTTACCGCAAAGTTTCTAAACAGGTCCACCCCGTTAAGAACCGCTACCTCGGCAGCTGCCAAGGTAAGCTCATAAGGGCAAACGATGGAAGCGGTTTTTGCCCACAGCGCACCCTGCGCTCTTTTGCTGACATTGGGCTCTAATTCATGCGGCCTGTCTTGCCCGATAATTTTCAACCCGGGAACATTGTTTTCAAGGCCTCTTTCATAGAGCTTATGCAGTGTTTCCATCTCCTCATCGCTAAAAGCGATAACCAAGGAGCCGATGTTTTTAAACGGCACCCCGAGCTCCTCGCACAGGTAGCTCATCAGTTTTGTACCCTTAACATTTAAATCCGCCTTTAAGGTGCCGGGGACAGCATCAAACCCTGCGTGAACAATTGCACTGTTTGCTTTGGAAGTACCCATCGCAACATCATTGCACTTCTCCACCAGGGCGATTTTGATATCGTACTTGCTGAGCTTGCGCGCAATCAGCGAGCCGACAACACCGGCACCGATAATGGCAATATCGTATGACATAATTCTACCTCCTGTCTATCTTTAGATAGATCGTTAGTTCAATTATAATAAATATATTATATAAAGTCAACAAAACAAAGAAAAAAATCCCAAAATTTTTGGGATTTTTGTCAATACAATTTATGGAAGCCCGGAAATCTTGACCCGCGCTACATTTGAATATTCATAATTTTAACTGCAAGTGTAAAATACATCAGCACCGTTGCACAGTCGGTGATGGTGGTGATTAGCGGTGAAGCCATCAGCGCCGGGTCGAGCTTAATCGCTTTTGCTCCGAGCGGGAGCAGGCAGCCGAGCGTTTTGGCGAAGCAGACCACAAAGATAATGGTGATGCCAAGAAGCAAGGCATAGCGCGTTATCTCGCCCATCGGGTGCGAGGAAAAGTAAATCAGATACATTCTCGCCGTGTTCACAAGGGCAAGCGCCGTACCGACAAGCAGCGCCACGCGGATTTCTTTAAACCAAACCTTGAGCACATCGCGCGGGTGAATGGTGTCAATCGCCATACCGCGAATCATCAGCGTGCTTGTTTGCGAGCCGCTGTTACCGCCGGTATCCATCAACATCGGCACAAAGGAAACAAGCAGCGGGAAAAGATGAAAAGCATTTTCATACTTTTCGATAATCATGCCGGTAAAGGTGCCGGAAATCATCAGTATAATCAGCCAAAGAATACGGTTTCGCGCGTGTCTAAAGACACTCGTTTTAAAATAGCTGTCCTCCGAAGGGAGCATCGCCGCCATTTTTTCAAAGTCCTCTGTATTCTCCTCTTGCATGACATCCATCGCGTCATCGACCGTGACAATACCGACCAAGCGATTTTCTTTATCCACAACAGGCATGGCAAGGAAATCGTACTTATCAAACATCTTGGCAACCTTTTCCTGGTCAACACCGGTTTCAACACTGATTATGTCCTTGTCCATAATATCGCCAATGAGCGCATCCTCCTCCGCAAGGAGAATGTCTTTGACCGTGACAACACCCATCAGCACATTTGATTCACTCGTTACATAGCAGGTGTAGATGGTTTCTTTGTCTACACCGGTTCTGCGAATGCGCATCAGCGCGTCATCCACCGTAAAAAACGGCTTAAGCGATACATATTCCGGTGTCATAATGCTGCCGGCGCTGTCCTCGGGGTAGCGCAGGAGCTTATTGACAATCTTTCTGTCTTCGGGATTGAGGTGGGAGATAATGCGCTTGACAATGCTCGCCGGCATTTCCTCAATCACATCGACCGTGTCATCCAGGTACATTTCATCGAGCACTTCGCTCAGCTCGCTTGCCGAGAAGGATTTAATCAAATCCTCTTGCATATCGTGCTCCATATCGGCAAAGGTTTCGGCAGCCAGCTCTTTGGGGAGAATGCGGAAAGCACGCAGCGCATCTTCTCTCTCAACGCTTTCAAAGAAAAGCACGATATCGGCAGGCTCCATTTTTGCCATTTTCTTTTTCAGCTCGCTAAAATGCTTATCTTGCAGCATTTGCTCAAGCTCTTCAAACACACTGACTCCCCCTTCCTCAAAAAAATCACTCCTTGTGCCAAACGGCGACAAAGAGCGTAATCATCAATCATTGCCACCGTATGAGCTTTGGCATCGCAGGGCGTGAAGTTGCATTAGATTATGCCTTGGTTTCGACATAGTCTGCTAACCGGCTGAATGTGTCTCCACATTTTCGCGGCAGCAACCCATTAACTGTAAAAGACAGCGTAATATCAGCATAAAAGCTGATTATCCCTGTGGTTACCTCACCTAACGGATATAAAATGTACAATTATGATAATCTTTTAAAGCGCATTTGTCAACACCTTTTAGCGAAAAAATGCATAAAAAATAAAGGAGAATACAGTGATTCTCCCATTAATTAATGAATTTCCAATTTTCCCAAAACCTCGCCGACCTTTTCGCGGATGACAAGCTCGGCGAGCCTGTCGGCATCGGTCGGCTGCAGATTAATCAAAACCAAGTGCTTGCCGCGAAAATAGCGCAGCAGCCCGGCAGCCGGGTAAACTACAAGCGAAGTGCCCGCCACAATGAGCATATCCGCGCTCATAATGGCTTTCACCGCGCCGTTTACAACCGCATCATCCAGCCCTTCTTCATATAGGACAACATCGGGTTTTATCGTACCGCCGCAGGTACATTTCGGCACTCCCGCAGCTGCCTTTATGTATGCCGCATCATAAAACTTGCCGCACTTCAGGCAGTAGTTGCGCAGCACGCTGCCGTGCAGCTCGTAAACCGCTTGCGAGCCGGCTTTTTGGTGCAGCCCGTCAATATTTTGGGTGACAACCGCGCGCAGCTTTCCTGCCTTTTCAAGCCTTGCAAGCGCAAGGTGAGCGGCATTGGGCTGTGCATCAAGGCAAAGCATTTTGTCTTTATAAAAGCGGTAAAATTCCTCCGGGTTGCGCACAAAAAAGGAGTGGGAAATAATCTCCTCGGGCGGGTAGTCGTATTGTTGATTGTAGAGCCCGTCAACGCTCCTGAAATCGGGTATACCGCTCTCGGTGGAGACCCCTGCCCCGCCGAAAAATACGATGTTTTTGCTTTCATCAATCATTTCTTGTAAAGTCATCATTTTCTCCTTTAAATACAGCAAATAAGTCGGTAGTAAAAAGCTTATCAAGTGCGCTTTTTAATCTTTCAACGCCTTAAATTGCGCAATCACCGCCGCAAAATCCTCAATCGCCGCGCTGACTGTTTCGGGGGCATTCATATCTACCTCCGCTTCCTTCAGCGAATCGAGCGGTGACTTGGAGCCGCCGCAGGAGAGGAACTTGAGGTATTTTTTGACATATCTTTCCCCTTCCGCCTCAATACGCTTGACGATGGCGGAAGCGGCAGAAATGCAGGTAGCGTATTTATAAACATAAAAGTTATAGTAAAAGTGCGGGATTCTCATCCATTCCAAGCGAATTTGCTCGTCTAACTCGACACCCTCGCCAAAGTATTTTTTGTTGATTTCATAGTATTTTTCGCTCAACAAATCGGCGGTCAAAATCTCGCCCTGCTCGCTGAGTGCGTGCATTTGCATTTCAAACTCGGCAAACATGGTTTGGCGGTACAGTGTGCCCTTGTAGGTCTCCATCAATTCATTGAGAATGTAGCGCTTTTGCTCCTTGCTGTCGCTTTCTCGCAAGAGCTTGTGGGCGAGGAGCAGTTCGTTGACAGTCGAAGCGACCTCCGCCACAAAAATGGTGTAGGAGGACTGCTGCGGTGTGTTGTTTTTGTTGGAAAAATAGGTGTGCATCGAGTGCCCCGCCTCGTGCGCGAGGGTGGAAATATCATTAAGCGTATCGGTGTAATTGAGCAGAATGTAAGGCTGCACACCGTAGCAACCGGAGGAGTAAGCACCGCCCTTTTTGTTCTCGGTCGGGAAAACATCAATCCAGCGCTTGTTTTTAATCCCGTCTGCCAAGGTGGAGGCATATTCCTCGCCAAACACTTTGACAGTATCCAAGACGGTTTCCACCGCCTGCTCGTAGCTGTACTTTTCATCAATTTCCGAAACTAAGGGTGCATAAATATCGTATAAATGCAAGCTATCTACCCCAAGCGCCTCTTTTTTAAGCGCATAGTAATCATAAAGCACCTGCATATTGTCGCTGACACTTGCAATCAGGTTGCGGTAGATAGAGCTCGGCACTTCATCGGCAAACACGCTCGCTTCAAGGCTTGAGGGAAAGTGCCTGATTTCCGCCAAGGTGGTCTTTTCCTTCACATATGCATTTAAAAGCGATGCGTAGGTGTTGGCAAATTGCCCGTAAGTTTTGTACAGTGTCTCGAAAGCCGATTTTCTCACCTGCCTGTTGTGAGAAAACATCAGCGGCACATAGTTTGCTTCGCTCAGCGGTACCTTCTTACCGCTTTCATCCTCAATATCATCAAATTTTAAATCGGCATAAGAGAAAACATCTCGGGTGTTTTCAAAAGAGCCCAAGCACTTGTGCAGCTGCGCGAGCAGTTTTTCGCCGCTTTCATCAAGCATATGCGGCTTGTAGCGGCGCTCTACCTCAATATTGCGGCGATATGCTTCAAGCGCCGGGCAATCGAGGTACCACTGTTTTAAGGTGTTTTCCTCAAGCGCAATAATATTCGGTGTGATAAAATAAGTGGCGGCGCCAAGCTCGCTAAAGAGGTTTTCGCACTTGCCGCTGAGCGCCAAAAAGGCGTTATCGGCAGTGTCGGTATCGGCATTTAAGTGGGCATATTCATAGAGCTTGGTAATCAAAAGCTCGCACTGCGTGTAGCGCTCGAGAGTGTGATAAAAATCCTCGGCACTGCGCAGCATTTCGCTTTCCGCAGCGCCAAGCGCTTTCACCTCTTGCTCTGCCTTTGCAAAATCCGCCTGAAAAGCCTCTAAGCTCTCGTAAATCAAATCCGTATTCCACTTGTATTTTGTTGCTACCTCGGTTCGTTTCAATCTGTAATTCTCCTTATCAATAGTCTATTTCTATTATATCCCATTAAACGATTAATGCAATAAAGAATTTGCCAAAATCAGGCACTTCCTTATTTCTTATAAAATTTCATTGATTATTTAAAGTGTGAGTGTTATAATAAGTATTTGTAATCTTT
>ONWY01000107.1 GCA_900321665.1 uncultured Eubacteriales bacterium | reverse complement strand
AGCGCGTCGGCGCGCTTGCCGAGGATATCGTCGAGGGTGTCGGTGATCATCGCAAAGCCGGACTTGATGATAAAACCGGCGATCACGACACCGACCCAAGCCTCCAGCGAGAGACCCCAGAGCAGAAAGACAATCGGTTCGCTGCGCGCATTGAGCAACGCAATGATTTTATCGGTTAGTATTTCCCACCCTTTGCCTTTGTGCGAATTGGGGCAGCCGGCGCGCACTGTCAGCACCGTGTTGAGCAGCAGCACGCCCTGCTTTGCCCAAGCTGTCAGCTCGCCGTGCGGCGGCGCAGGGGTACCGTATTCGCTCTCAATTTCCTTAAAAATGTTTTTCAGGCTCGGCGGCGGTTCGATGCCCTGCTGCACCGAGAAGCACAAGCCGTGTGCCTGCCCGGGGCCGTGGTAGGGGTCTTGCCCGAGGATAACGACCTTGACATCCTCATAGGCTGTCATTTTCAGCGCATTGAAGATATCATACATATTCGGGTAAACCGTATGCGCAGCATACTCCGCCTTCAAAAAGCGGCGCAGCTCCAAGTAGTATTCCTTTTGAAATTCCTCTTTTAAGAGGATATCCCAACTGTTTCCGATATTGACCATATGTTTCTTTCCTGATTATATCACATTGGTGGGCGTGCCCGCCAGGTAGTTCTTGAAATTTTGCAGCGTAATCTCAAACAGGCGCTGCTTTGCTTCATCCGTCGCCCAGCCGATGTGCGGGGTGAAGGTGATGTTTTTTGCGTTGCGCAGCGGGCAGTCCGCGCGCATCGGTTCCGCGCAGAGCACATCGACCGCCGCGGCGGCAATGGTACCGCTTTCGAGCGCGGCGCACAAATCCTCCTCTACCACCAGCGGACCGCGCGCGGTGTTGATGAAAAGCAGCGAGGGCTTGCATTTTGCAAATGCCGCGGCATCAAAAAGGCCTTTTGTTTGCGCGGTCAGCGGCGCGTGCACGCTGAGGATATCCGCGCGGCGCAGCAAGCTATCGAAATCCGTAAACTCCACGCCGTCAAAATCCTTTTTGCTCCTGGTGCAAACAAGCACCTTCATCCCGAAAGCCAGCGCAATTTTTGCCACTGCCTGACCGATGTTGCCGAAGCCGAAAATGCCGAGCGTTTTCTCGCTAATCACATGGGTGTGGAAGGCGAGCGGCGAAAAGGTCGGCGCGCTGACCCAACCGCCCTGCTTGACAAAGGCATCAAACGCGGCGGTTTTGGAGTATTCATTTAGTATAAAAGCAAAGACCTGTTGCGCGACATTGTCGGTGGAGTAAACACCGGCATTGCAAACCGTGATGCCGTGGGCATGGCAGTAGTCGATATCAATATTATCATAGCCTGTCGCAAGCTCGCCGATGTATTTTAGCTTTTTGGCGCAGGCGAGCTGCTCGGCGGTCAGCTTCGCCTTGTTGCAAAAGACCACATCGGCATCTCGAATCAGCGGCACAATCCGCTCGGGTGCCACCACCGGGTGTTCTTCCAAGTCGCCGAAGGCGCGAAAGGGCGCCAAATCGGCACCGGCATCGGTCAAGGTCATCGCATCTAAAAAAACAAGCTTCATGCTATTCTCCTTTTGGTGTATTTACAAGAATGTTTCCAGCTGCGCCAGGGAAGTGATTTCGTATGTCACCGGCAGCTGTTCCGGGTTCGGTTTTTCGTGGCGATTGAACCAGCAGGTATCCAAGCCGTAGGCAATGCCGCCGGAAATGTCGGAAATCAGACTGTCGCCGATGAGGAGCGTTTGCTCTTTTGTATAAGAAATGCGGGAAAAGCAGTAATCAAAAAAGAGCTTTTGCGGTTTGGAAACACCGATGCTTTCGCTGATAAAACGCTCTTGCACAAAGGGCAAAATGCCACCGACCGCGCTGCGCGCATCGTTGACTCGCTTGAGCGAATTGGTGACAATGTAAATCGCATAGTTGCGGCTCAAGCGCGCGAGCAGTGCAGGGCTGTCATCAATCGGGAAGGCGGTGGTGCCGAGCACCTGCAGGTAGGCTTCGCACATCTCGCCGCCGTCAATATCCGCTCTGCCGATTTTCTCGCAAAAGCGCGTGAAGCGAATGGCGCTGTCGCTCTCGCTTTTATATAGTCCCTTTTCAAAGGAGCGCCAATATGCCTGATTTTCCGCATCGTAGAGCGCATAATTCGCCTCGCTAAGCGGAATATGATATTTTGCAAAAACGCTCTCAAGCGCAATTTTCTCGCTTTTTTTAAAGTCAAAAAGCGTATCATCAAAATCAAAAAAGAGTGCTTTATATTTTTTCATAGCCTTGCTCCATCAGCGCGAGCGCACAGCGCATACCGTCTACCGCGGAGGAGACAATGCCGCCGGCATAGCCTGCGCCCTCGCCGGCAGGGTAGACCCCGTCAACACTCGCTTGATAGGTGTCATCTCTCATAATTCTGACCGGGGAGCTGGAGCGTGTTTCGGGCGCGGTCAGCACCGCATCCGGCAACGAGAAGCCGTTGAGCTTTTCATTCATTTGCACAATCGCGCTTTTCATGGTCTGCACCACCTTCGGCGGCAGGCAGGCATTGAGCTCGCACAGTGCCGTGCCGGTCGGGCAGGTGGGTGCCACCGAACCGTAGGCAGCCGAGGGCTTGTCCTCCAAAAAATCGCCCACAAGCTGCGCCGGCGCTTTATAGTCGCTGCCGGCAAGGCGAAATGCCTTTTGCTCGATTTCGCGCTGCATGGCAATGCCGGCGAGCGGGTGCTCGCTGTCAAAATCCTTCGGCTCGATGCCGACTAACAGTGCCGCGTTGGCATTTTCACCGGCTCTCGCATACTCGCTCATGCCGTTGACCACCACGCCGCCTTGCTCGCTTGCGCCGGCGACTACCGTGCCGCCCGGGCACATGCAGAAGGTATAGGCACCGCGCTCGTGCAGCCCGTGGCAGGCGAGCTTGTAGTCTGCCGCACCGAGTGCCGGGTGCCCCGCAAAGGCACCGTATTGCGCTTTGTTAATCAGCGCTTGAGGGTGCTCGATGCGCGCGCCGACCGAGAAGGGCTTTTGCATCATCGTGACCCCCTGCGCATAGAGATTTTGAATGGTATCGCGCGCGGAGTGGCCGATAGCAAGAATGAGCGCATCGGTTTCAATATCGGTTTTTTTGCCGCCCTGCAGGCAGCTGACACCCTGGATGCGCCCGTTATAGACAATCATTTCGGTAAATTTGGTGCCAAACAGCACCGTGCCGCCCAAGCGCTCGATTTCGCGGCGGATATTGGTGACCACGATTTCGAGCTTGTCGGTGCCGATGTGCGGCTTGTTGGAATAGGTGACCTCCTCCGGCGCGCCGAACTGCGCGAAGGTCTCGAGCACATATTGGCGGCGCGGGTCTTTAATGCCGGTGTTGAGTTTCCCGTCGGAAAACGTGCCGGCACCGCCTTCGCCGAACTGCACATTGCTCTCTTCATTTAAAATGCGGCTGTTCCAAAACAGCGCCACATCCTTTTTTCGTTCCTTGATGCGTTTGCCGCGCTCGAGCACCAGCGGGCGCAGACCTGCGCGCGCAAGCAGCAGCGCCGCAAACATTCCCGCAGGACCGAAGCCGACCACTACCGGGCGCAGGGCGGAGGGGCGCACGCGCGGCAGCACCACAGGTGCCGCTTCCGGCGCAGGCATCACTTTTTTTGATTTTGCCCGGCGGATAACTGCGCTTTCTTCACCGCGGATTTGCACATTGACACAGTAGGTGAAAAAGACATTGCTTTTTTTGCGCGCATCCACACTTTTTTTCACTATTTTATATTCTGACAGAGCGCTTTCATCAATGCGCAATATGCGCAATATCGCTCGCTTTAAATCTGCTTCACTGCTCTCCAAGGAGAGCTTGATTTCATTAATTCTAATCACTTTTTGCTCCCGAATAAATATTGCTCTGCCGATTGCGCGGCGCGTATGCCCGATGCCCAAGCCCAGTGCAGGTTAAACCCGCCGCAGGGGGCGTCCGCATCCAGAATTTCGCCGCATAAGAAAATGCCGCGCTGTCCCTTCGCTGCCAGCGTTGCCGCATCGGCAAAGCGCGCATCTACCCCGCCGCAGACGGTTTGCGCCTTTTGGAAATCCCGCGGCGGCTGCACGCGTACCTTGAAGGCGGTAATCTGCGCGAGGATATTTTCGATATCCTGCGCGCTTAAATCCTGCGGGGAAGCCGAGGGCTTCAAGCCCGCTCTTTTGATGAGTACGGTACCGAGCTTGCGCACAAGCAGAAAATCCAACAAAGCGGCATTTTCGCGCGCACTGTTTGCCGCGGCGGTAAGGTAGCGGCGCAGTGCCGCTTTGTCTATCTCCTCCGGGGCAAAATCAAGCTCCAAGATGTCGCCCGCGCGCACATATTTTGCCAGGTTAAACGCGCAGATGCCGGAAACGGCATGCTCGGCAAATTGGATTTCACCGCGCTGTTTGCGCGCACCTAAGCGAATGCAGCCTTTTGCGCGCACCCCTTTGAGCTCTTTCAAAAACGCTTCTTCCGAGGGGATGGGGCACAGTGCCGGCGTCGGCGGCGCAAACTGCCAGCCGAGCTGTCGGCAAAGCGCGGCGCCGTTGTAGCCCTTGACCGCTGCGGCGGAGCCGATGGCGAAAATGAGTGCATCGGCGCTATAGCGCGTGCCGGCTTGGGCATACACCCTGTCGCCCTGCCGCCAAATGCGCTCTACCGCCTGCCCGCAGTGCACCTCGATACCGAGGCGGTCGGTTTCGCGCAAGAGGGTGTTGACCACATTTTTTGCGCTTTCGCTCAGCGGATAGCAGCGCCCCTCGCGGTCTGCCTTAATCGGCAGGGAGAGGGAGGCAAGGTAGGCTTCTATCGCCGCAAAATCAAGCGAGGCGATAAGCTCTCCGGCAAAGGCGCTGTCATAAACCGCCGGGGAAACGGCGGTGTTGGTGATGTTGCACTTGCCGTTGCCGGTGCTCAAGAGCTTTTTTAGTATTCTGTCATTCTTTTCGAGAACGGTGATATGCACATCCGCGCGCGAGCGCGCAAGGCAAATCGCCGCTGTGATACCGGAGGCGCCGCCCCCGATGATAAGAACCGATTTCATAATCACTTCCTGTTTGCTATACAAATTATTAAAATACATTATACCGCATTTGCGCCTTTTATTGCAACCCCATTATAGTAATGGAGTAGAATTTCGCGGTAAGTGAAGCCGAGTGCCGCCATATATTTTGCGCCCTCTTGCGACATGCCGACACCGTGGCCGTAGCCCTCACAGACCGAGGACTTGAGCTTGCATGCCTGCCGCAGCTCTCTGCCCGAAAGCGCCGTGCCGCCAACGGTAAGGCTTTTCACGGTGTGCGAGGGTGTGTAATCGGCGCTGCCGAGCCAATCCGAAGGGCTTTCGGCAAAGCGGAATTTCTTATCCTTCAGTGTCGTGAGCGCTTTTTTAAGCTGTGCGGGCGTAAAAGCGACCGCTTGCTTGTAATCGGCACAGAGCGCATCGCCGATGCTTTCGACCGGCTGCAGGTAGGGGTAGGCTTCGCCCCAATAGCTTTCGGCGCTCTCGGTCAGCCCTGCATTGGAGGAATGGTAGGCGGCGAGCGCCGGTTCGCCGGCATAATCGAGGTAGATGCCGTCGACAGCTTGTACAATCCCTGCAAGCTTTTGGTAATTTGCCTTGTACTGTGCGCCCCAAAACTTTTTGAGCGCCGCCTCGGTGAGAAAGCTTTGGTGGTGTGCCGGGTCATCGGTGATGTCGTATTCCCGGCTTTCGCTTTGCGCTCTTGCGCGCAGCAAAAAGGTGTAAATGCACACCGCCTGTGCCTTCAGCGCCTCCGCCGGGGAGGCAATGTCAATCTCCTTGGCGAGAACGGAGATGATGTAAAACTCCGTTTTGACCGATACGACCTTCTTCTCCTTGTGGAGCAAAACCTTCACCTTGTCCGGCTTTGCGGTAGCGGCGGATTGTGCTCCTGCGGCGGCGGGCGCGGCTTTTGCGGTTGGTTCGCTTGTTTCGGCTTTTTCGGATTTTTCGGCAGCCTCGCTTTTTTCGCTCGCTTCGCTCTTCTCGCTTGCGTTTTCTCCGGCGGCTTCCTGCAGTGCGGCTTCATTGACCTTGGCGGTTTTGGCGAGGATTTCATCCTTGTAGATAACAGCGACTACCGGCACGCTCGCCATGATGATGAAAAACGAGAGCACCAGGCTTAAAAAATTTTTCATTTTATCCTCCTGTATGAATTGACTTTGAGCCTCTTTTATTATATACTTATTTATAAGTATGCACCGGGAAGTGAAACAGTGCTTGACCGGTACAAATAGATTTTATGCGCCGCATTGTCGGTTCATTACAAGAAAGGGTTTTATGAAACAGGCTAAAACAAATTTTGGTTCACAGATTATTATTTTATGTGTGGCAGCGGTCATCGCGCTGCCGGTCAGGGTTTACCAATACCTGCATTTGATAGACGGCACCTCGGGCTTTTACAACACCTGGGTCAATCCCACCGTTTTCGGGCTTTACGGCTTGTGTGCGCTGGTGATTATTTTAATCATTGCGCTCTCGGTGAAGGGGAGCAAAAAGACACTGTATGCCATGCCCTCCGGCAAGAGAAAGGGGCTCGGGATTGCTGCGGCAGCCTTTGCGCTCTCTTTCTTGATC
>ONWY01000070.1 GCA_900321665.1 uncultured Eubacteriales bacterium | reverse complement strand
ACAGGCTCGACAGTGTCACGCTCAATGATGAAAACGATACTGTTGCAGACCAAAACTTTGATTTGCCGGTCGTTTCGGCAAAACCGCAGGATGACTTTACCGAAGTACAGGTTGAGGATGACGAATCTTAAGATTCGTCATCTTCCATTAAAGCGTGCCACCTTTTTGGGAATACTATATAACGGAGAGACACATGATTGAAAGAGTAAACGATAGCAATTATAAAGAATATGAAGCCTTTTTGGCATCTCACCCCAAGGGCTTGTTTTGCCACACCCGCAATTGGGGCAAGGTAAAATCCGCCTGGAAGTGGGAGGCGATTATGGCGAAGGACGAGCAGGGCAACATCAAGGGTGCCGGCTCGGTGCTTATCCGCTTTATGCCGGTGATTAAAAGCTCGCTGCTGTATGTTTGCCGCGGCTTTGCTTGCGATACGGAGGATTTGGAAACCTTTGATGAGTTGCTCGAGGGCATTAAGCAAATCGCCAAGGAAAACAAGGGTTATGTGATTAAAATTGACCCGGAAATTACGGTAGAGCATACCGATTTTGCCAAGCATTTAACGGATATCGGCTTTAAGCGGTTACCCACAGGCTTGGATTTTGAAAATGTGCAGGCGCGCTTTGTCTATGTCTTTGATTACAAGGGGATGGATGCCGATGCACTGATGTTGAGCTTTAAGCCCGACTACCGCAACCGTATCCGCAAGGCGGGCAGAAAGGGTGTTGAGGTCAAAATCTGCGGCAAGGAAGCGCTGCCCGCGTTTATGGAGATTATGAAGGAAACCGGGGAGAGAGACGGATTCTCGACCAGACCCATCGGCTACTTTGAATCCATGCTCGATAACATGGGCGAGTACGCAAGGCTGTATATGGCATATTACGAGGGCAAGCCGATTGCAGGCACCATTGCCATCAATTTCGGCAAGACCTGCAAGTACCAATATGGCGCAAGCTCCAACAGCTACCGCAACACCTACCCCAACTACCTGCTGCAGTGGAAAATGATAGAGTGGGGCTTGGAAACCGGCGCAGAAGTCTACGATTTCGGCGGCATCAGCGGCGATATCGAAAATGAAAACAACCCGCACTACGGCTTGTACCGCTTCAAGCGAGGCTTTAACGGCTATATCCGCGAGTTTATCGGCGAGTATGACCTCGTGCTCAACCCGGCTGTTTACCATGCCTACAATATGGCAGACAAGCTGCGCAAGAAATTAAGATAAATCAAACCTCCTTGCACGCGGTGCAGGGAGGAAATGCTATAAAGGAATTTTACATATGAAGTACATCATCAACACGGCAGACATTGAGCACAACATCGCGGCGGTTAAGCAAGAGGTCGGCGAGGCAAAGATTATCGGTGTTCTCAAGGGCAACGGCTACGGCTTCGGCAGAGACTATATGGCAAAGCTGCTGGTGCAAAGCGGCATTGAGATGTTTGCGGTAACAGAGCCGGAGGATGCCGAGGCGCTCGCTGCCGACATCTTGAAGGGCAAGGATATCCTGCTGCTGCGCTCCACCGCCGTGCCTGCAGAGATTGCGCGCATTGCCGATATCGGCGCGATTGCCACCATCGGCTCGCAGGATGCGGCGCTCGCTTTTAATGCCTATTGCGAGAGCAAGGGCATCATCGGCAGGGCGCATTTAAAGGTGGATACCGGCATGGGCAGGTACGGACTGCTGCCAAGTGAAATTGATGAAATGTGCTATATTTTGGAAAGCTGCAAGTGCACGCGCTTTGAGGGCATTTATACCCACTTTGCCGCGGCATTTACCAACATCGCCCGCACCGAGGAGCAGCTCGACACCTTTTTGGATGTTGTCGGCGCGCTCAAGCAAAGGGGCTATAGCTTTGAAACGGTGCATGCGGCAAATTCCTCTGCCGCCTTCAATGTGCCCGCCTCGCGCTTGGATGCCGTGCGCATCGGCTCCGCCTTCACCGGCAGAATCTTGGGCGAGAATGCAGGGAAGCTCAAGCGCGTGGGTTACCTCGAGGCGCAGGTGATTGATATGACCACCTTCCCCAAGGGGTGGAAGGTCGGCTACAACGGCACTTATACCACCAAGCGGCCGACACGCATTGCCGTCATCCCCGTCGGGCATACCGATGGGTGGGGCATGGCGCCGCGCTTTGATATTTTCTCCTTTTCCGATGCGGTGGTTACCGGCTTGCGCGGGGTGAGGGATTACCTTGCAAAGCAATCTGCCACGGTGGAAATCAGCGGCAAAAAGTACCCGGTCATCGGGCAAATCGGACTTTCCCACACCGCAGTGGATGTGACCGGCTCGCAGGTGAAGCCCGGCGATATCGCAAAGCTGGATTTTTCACCGCTTTATGTCAACCCCAACATGCAACGGGAATATGTTAGCGAAAGCGATTGATGCATAAGATGATAAAAAGGTACTGCAGCATTTGCTGCAGTACCTTTTTTGTTGCGCACAAGCTACGGCAAGGCTTCGGTGAAAATTGCTTAAAAGCGAGCTGCCCGCATCATGCGGGCAGTCGGCTGCATCACGAAGTGATTTTATTGAAAAAAGACTAACCTAAACAAGTCTTTTTGTGGTTAGTGTGTGGATAACGGATTTTTTAAAAAAGATGATGGCTACGCACACTTTTAGTTATTCTTAATGAAATCTTTTGCTGTGCAAAAGATGAAATCGGGCGCTGCCCGATGAAATCTAAAATGCAAGCATTTTAGATGAAATCAAATCCACCATCCGCTTCAGCGGATATCATCGCTTGCGATTTCATCCGAGCATTGCGAGGATTTCACCCACCCGCAAGGGTGGATTTAATTGAAAAAAGACTTGCCTAAGCAAGTCTTTTTTCTGGTCGGAGTGACAAGACTTGCGAAAAGCGGTTTTATTTGATGTTATAGGGAAAAATGAGGGTTTTGAAAAACGGGCATCTACAAGTTTTCTACAAGTTTTTGTTCTTTTAGGTATTCATCGAGTTTAGATACAGAGTCATTGGAGTATTTTTCAAAAACATCACAATAGGTATCGAGGGTGATTTTTATGCTTGAATGCCCGAGCAGTTTGGAAAGCACTTTTACATTCATACCGCTTTCAATGCACCTGGTTGCAAAGGTGTGCCGCAAGCAATACTGGGTATACTGTGCTGCCGGCGCAATTTTTTTAAACTCTTCGTTTGTGGTATTCACAGAGATTAATTCCCCACGATTTTTATTTTTGCCCTTAAAAACCAAGCCGATATGCCTATTATTATTTTTATAATAATTTCTTATCACTTTAAAAGCCTCTGATGAAAGCGGTACCGTGCGGATACCGGCGGCAGTTTTCGGTTCACCGATGTAAAGTTTGCCGCTGCGCGTGCGCATGATGCCGCGCTTGACAGTTATCGTCTTTTTAAACAGGTTAATATCGGAATAATGCAGGGCTGAAACCTCACCCGGTCGAAGACCGGTAAACATCATCAGCAAGAGCATGGAAGAATAAGGCTCCTTAATCTCGGTGCGAATTTTCTCGCTTACCTGCCGCTGCTGTTCGAGGTCAAGGGCAAGCACCTTTTTGGTTTTCTTTTTTGATTTTGGCAAGGAAATATCTGCGGCAATATCCTTTTTTATTAATCCCTTTTTCAGCGCATAGCGATATGCTTGCCGTACACACCTTACCTGCTTATCCACATATGATTGAGAATAAGACAGGATGGAAGAATAATAGTTTATTATATCCTGTTCATTAATTTTTTGAATAGGGATATACGCAATTTTACTCTTTTTAAGTGCGATTATCGTATTTTCATTTCTCGCATAGGTGGAATCTTTAATTTTATTAAGCGCCTTTTTTTCGTTATTAATTTGTGCCGAGAGTACCGCCAAGGTAATGCCGCCGGTGGTGGCAAAGTCTAATTCCCCTCTTGCCTTTAAATCACGCTGTTGAGCGAGCCATTTTTTTGCATCGGTTTTATAGGTAAATAATTTGGTTTTTACTTTCTCATTACCACTGGCGTTATAGGTACCTGTGCGGAGTTTGGCGCACCATTTTTGTTTGTTATTATCATAAAAAATAGAGCCTTCGTTATTGTCTCGGCGGGTGCGCGGCGCTGCACTGTTTTTCTTTTTAGGCATAAATACACATCCTTTTTTGCGAAAAGGGCAAAAAAGCCCCTGCGCTCTTGAAATTAAGCGCAGGGTATGGTACAATTCTCATGTGGTGTGAGGGTAGGTACCATACCCCGCATACATCGCTCCCGGTAGTTGCCGCTACCGGGGGCTTTTTTATTTAGTTTAAGTGGAGTTGCTGTTTAATAGCATCTTGCAAGATTTGCGAAAAATTAATATTGTGCTCAAGCGCTACGGAATTGAGCCAAGCCGGGAGCGTTACGGTGCGGTTAACCGATTTATTAATATTTGCATTTCGCACAGAAGGCATATACACATCAATCAGCACTGCATGTTCGCCCGGTTCACACTTAACGGCACTCAGTTGTGTTGGCGCCGGCAGCGGCTGCCCATCTTCCTCATAGCCGAAGATGGTGATACCTAATAGCTCACGCGCCGAGAGCAAAGCATCATCTTCATCCACACCGGAAGTAGCAACATCAAAATCCGGAAAGATGACTGAAATTTCATTATCATCATAATTAAAAACTGCGGTGTAAAAATATCTCTCTTGCTTTTTACCCATTATACTCACCCTTTCAAAAATATTATTATCAGGAGGGCTCGGGGCTAATCAAATTTTAGCCCCGATTGTCTTTCAATGCTTTTTAAGGTTTTAATCGGTATGTCTTTATCGGGATGCTTGACTGTCACTCTGCCAGGTTTTTCGGGATGTTTAAACTGTGCGTGACTACCGACTGTATTTACAAGGTACCAACCATCTGCCTTTAGCATTTTAATAACTTCTCTTGAAGAATAACTTCTCACTCTATCCCCTCCTGACATTATCTATTATAACAAATATAATTGTATTTGTCAATACTTTTTACAAATATTTTTATATTTGTTTTAATTTATGGTATCCACTACAAATTGTTTTGTTGTTATCTTCAAAAATCCTGTTATATACAGTGCATGCAGAATGTGCATACAATTTATCGGGATGAGTGCATCCATTTTGCTGGCACTGTGGAAATCGTGAGCAACAATCAAAGCTGGCAAAGGAAAAAGAATGCATCGTAATATCGTTTATAAAACTCTTTTTCTGCGATTCTGTAAGATTTACAAAATCCAAAGCGGAAAATCTAATATAATCTTTATTATACTTTCCGTTGATAGGAAAGCGTTCAACCACATTGGAAACACTCCTTGAAACTTCAATAAAATCTTCCTTTGTTTTAAGATGGGTAAGTTTGAAAATAAATGCACTTGCATCATAACCAACGCGATAAGGGGTACACTCAGCTTTTGCCCTTAAACTAACAGAATCATTCTTATTGTTCTTAATATAATACCTCACTGATAAATCATTACTATTTAGCAATAATAGTAATTCTTTTAAATTAATACTCATAATACTTATTGATAAACTCCTCTATATCAAAAAACTTTATATCTATTCCTTTGTTTCTTAATTCTTCCGCTTTAATGATTTTGCCACTTTTTGCATTTGTGGGGTCAATAACAACTTTAGTATCCTCAGGTCCGATTAATAATGCAGATACATTCTTAGAAACTGCACCTATACATTTGGCACCATTCTTTTCTAAAAGAACTTTTAATTGTGACCTTTCAATAGATGATTTGCCTGTGATAACAATTTTTTTGCCGGAAAAATTAAAATCATCAATTATATCGAATTGGATATTTGCCTTTGTAAAGGAAGGTTCAGTTTTGAAACCTTGTTTTTTTTGTTTGCTAAAATAAGTAATTCCAAGCAAATCAAGAAAATCCTTTTCACGGTATATCTTTAGTAAACCTTTATTCTGCAGATTTAATGCTTTTTCATATTTTTCCGAAAAACGGCCATTTTTTATATTAGACCAAGCATATTCACTAATTATAAAAAAATCAGTATTTCGGTAAAAAATATCATTCCACTGTGCATGTTCAATATTGACTATAATATCTTTTAAAATATCATTGCCGATTTTTGATTGACCGCTAAAATAAATTTTCTTTTGTTCTAACTCCGGAACGACAATAACATTACTCGTTTCAAACACACCTATAGTTCGCTTTTTTTGGCTTTGCTTACTGTTTAGCACTTCTGCATTTTCTAATGATGATGTTAATTCTAAAAACATACGACCAGCAGCAATAGCATCATCGAGTGCATTGTGGTGGTGAAATAATTCAATACCATAATAGTCACACAGACATTCCAATGTATAATTTTCACAATCAGTGATATTTAATTCTGCAAGTTCTTTTGTACAAAAGGTGTGTAAATTTGGAATTTCTATTTGATATTTTTTAAAAGCCTTCTTTAAAACGCTCATATCAAAAGTGACATTATGTGCTACTATTGGGTATGAAGTTAAGATGTTTTTATAATTGTTCCACCACTCATAGAATAATACTGAATCTGATACATCTTCAGCAGTGATACCATGAATTTCAACATTCTTTGAATAGAATTCCTCTTCCGGATTAATAAGATGATAATGTGTTTCAGTTAGAACACCATTTTTGAAAACGGCTATTCCTGCTGAACAAGGACAATTGTTTTTTCCATTTGGTGTTTCAAAATCTAATGCCACAAAACAATTAACGCAATTTTTCATTTGTTTTTTCCTTTTTAAATTTTTAAGTTAAAATTTTGCTCTTAACTCAACAACCTTTCCAATGATACGAACCGGCAGAGTTTCAATTTCTTCGTTTGTATAAGTATCATTATTATTTGGAACTAAGGCAATTCCGCCTTCAAATATCCGAACTCTCTTTATGGTTGCTTCATTACCGTTTACCAGAATAATTCCTATTTCGCCATTTTCGAGATAGGATTGTTTTTTTACTATAACGGTGTCACCAGCTTTTATTCTTGGTTCCATAGAATTGCCTTGAACTTGTAACCCGAAATATTCACCAGTCATAGCCATAGAATGTGGAATTTCTTCATAATCAATTATTTCTTCAATTGCTTCTAATGGAATACCGGCGATAACCCTACCTAAAACGGGAATTTTAGTTGCCGAGAGCTGACCACTAACAAGAGTATCTATATTAACATTAAAATAATCTGCAATTAATTCTAATAATTCTAATTCTTTTGGTTCCCTTTTGCCGCTTTCATACATCCCTATGGTTGATGTGGAAAGACCGAGGTCATCTGCCAATTTGGCTTGGGATATGCCTTTTTGAAGTCGTAATTTTTTTAACTCATCTTTAAACATAATAATACCCTCCGGCTAAATAATACACGAAATGTGTAACAAAGTCAAGAATTTTTTTCACGAAATGTGTTGACAAAGAGAAAATGCTGTGGTAATATAACTGTGTTATCACACTT
>ONWY01000039.1 GCA_900321665.1 uncultured Eubacteriales bacterium | reverse complement strand
CCGTATTTTGATTTTCCATTTCAGTGCGCTCAATGATTTTGGTGAGCGTGTGCCGCTTCAATTAATTTGTGAAATTATGGGCAGGTATTCCAACATCATTATCACCGATGAGGGCGGTAAGATTGTTGACAGTGTCAAGCGTGTCGGTGCTTCGAAATCAAGCGTCAGGGAAATTTTGCCCGGTATGGAGTATGTTTTGCCGCCGGCGCAGGATAAGTACCATCTATTGGAAGAAAGCATCGAGCGCATCTGCACCCTTGTTTTCGGGCAAAAGAATTTGATGCTTTCAAAAGCAATTTTAAACACTGTCAGAAGCATCTCTCCGTTGCGTTGTCGCGAGCTTTGCCACGAGGCTTACGGTGACGATATCCCGGTGTATGAAGCCGAAAAAAACGAGCAGGCGCTCATTGATGCGCTATATCGGCTCAAGCAGACCTTAGAACAGCCCGCTCTCGGTTGCATGATTGAGGATGGGCAAAAGCCGATTGCCTTTTCCTTTACGGATATTTGCCAATTCGGTGATTTCAAAAAAAGCAGGTTTGAAAGCTTGTCAGCTTTGCTCGATAAATATTATGAAAACCGCCTGATTACCGTTAAGCGCACCCAAAGCGGCGGTGAGCTGCTCAAGCTGATAAAAAGTAATATGGATAAGCTTTCGCGCAAAATCGCTCTCCAACAAAAGGAGCTGCGCGATAGCGAGGATAGCGAGAAATATAAGCTCTACGGCGAGCTGATTCAAGCAAATGCGTTTTCATTGCCAAAGAATACTTCCGCCTACGAGGTGCTTAATTACTACAACGGCGAAACGGTTAGTATTCCTGCCGATTTAAGGCTTTCACCGAGCGAAAATGCCAACAAGTATTATAAAGAGTACCGCAAAAAGCAAAATGCAAAGGTGTATATCACCGAGCAGCTTGCAAAAGGGGAGGAGCAGCTTGCGTATTTGGAAAGCTGTTTGGATATTTTAGAAAGGGCGGAAACCCCTGCCGAAATTGCGGAACTAAAGCGCGAGCTTGTGCAACAGGGATATCTCAAAGCAAAAGTCGCAAAAAGAGAAAAAGCGGCAAAGCCGTTAAAACCGCTGCTTTTTAAAACCTCCGGCGGCTATACGGTGATGGTGGGCAGAAATAATCTTTCCAACGACACCTTAACCTTTAAAACCGCGCGGGGCAATGATATTTGGCTCCACACCAAAAATATTCACGGCTCCCACACTGTTTTAATGACAAACGGCGCGCCGGCAGGAGAAAAGGATTTGGAGGAAGCGGCTGAAATTTGCGCCTATTACTCCAAAGGCAGGGATTCTTCCAATGTGCCGGTCGATTTTACATTCATTAAGTTTGTCAAGCGCCAGCCTTCCAAAATACCCGGCAGGGTGTTTTATACCGATTATCAAACCATCTATGTCACACCCGACAAAGAAAAGGTCGAAAAATTAAAGCAATAAAAAAGAGGCTGTTTCAACCAAGTTGTTGAAGCAGCCTCTTTAGCTATACTCTTCGTAATAATATACTTTTAAGTAAATTTAATAACATTTGCAGGTGAAAAGGTGTATTCATCTGCTTTTTTCGATTGTCGGTAGACACTCATCACAATACCTATCGAGAGGTACACCGCCAAGTTCGATGACCCGCCGGCGCTGAAAAAGGGAAGGGTGATACCAATAACCGGCAGCAGGCGCAGGCACATGCCGACATTGATGAGTGTTTGCCCGATTATCATAGAGGCAATGCCCATATCGATAAAGTAACCGTGGCTATCCTTAGCACTTTTGGAATTGACCATGATTTTGATAACAATCATGGCAATAACGGCTAAAACCGCAATCGCACCCAAGAAACCGAGCTCCTCGCCGGAAACGGACAATATCATATCGTTTTTTGCTTCGGGAATGGCGGCGCTTTGTACATAGGTACCGTTAAATAAGCCCTTGCCGGTCACTTTGCCGGAGCCGATGGCATTGATTGCCTGGTTTTGCTGGTATGCCGCATCGCGGGCATATTCCTCGGCATCATAATAAATCAGTGCTAAAAATCTGCTCTTTTGGAAATCCTTGATAAGCCCTGTTGACCATGCCAAGGGAATAGCGGCAACCACACCTAAGCCGCCTACCAAAAAATAGCTCCAGTGAAGCCCTGCGGCAATTAGCATACCAAGCACAATGAGCGCAAAAACAAGCGCTGAGCCTGCATCGCCGGTGATAACCACAAGCCCAATCGGCACGGCGGCATGCAAGGCTAAGAGCAGTACATTTTTAATGGAATTGATATTGTCTTTCACCGCATCTAAATGCACGGCAAAGGTGACAATAAAGGCAATTTTGACTACCTCGGAGGGTTGGAAATAAAAGCTGTCGGTAATCTTTAACCAGCAGCGCGAGTCCTGCCTTGCATCGGGAGCAACACCGAAAAAGACGGTGATAACCATCAGCAAAATGCCGATGCCGCCGATGACCCAAAAAAACTTGACAAAGTAATCATAATTGATATATGAAAGCACAATCGCGCCGATAATACCGGCGGGGATTGCAATGAGCATGGATTTAAACTCGGAGGAGATGATTTGCCCCTCAACAAGTGTATTTTTGGTGGCACTGTAAACAAGCAACATTCCGTAGGTTGAGGCAATTAAGCACAAAAAGAGCAAAAATAAATCTGTTTGCTTGAATGCAAGCGCTATTCTTTTTCCGAAACTTTTATCGTTCATGTAATACCTTCTAATAACAGATGATAAAATATTATAAAATTTTATGCGTATTTTTTCAATGCTTTTGCCTTTTCGTAATCAAATTGTAACAAAAAATCAATCGGCATCCGGATGGATGCCGATTGCAATTTTTTAGATGTGGTTTTTGATTACCTTACCGGTTTTGATGTTGAAGGTTAAGGTTTTAATCATCTTGCCGTCTTGAATTCTCATGCGAATAATATCATCGGAGATATATTCGGCGCCGAGGATTTTTTCATCGGTTTTCTTAAAGAATTTTTTCAACCATTTCATTTGCGTTGCATCATAATCACCGGCATTATCGGAGACAAAGAGCACATTGCCGCACAGGTTATTGATGGTGCCAAGCAACAGCTTTTGCTCTTTTGTGAAATGGATATTATCATCTCTTAAGAAGAAAACATCGGGGTCATTCATCCAAACTCTGCCGTTTAAGTGGCGGCGGAAAATGGAGTTATTGATTGCGTTTTGCGCACTGACAATTTCATTGTTGATAAAGATATACCTGTTATAGAATTTGCCCATGTAATCCGGCGCAACATCGCAGCTGATTCTGCAGGCATCAACAATGCCGATAGCGGTACCAATCGGCGCGCCGCAGCCGAGGAAAAGCTTATCGCCGACACAATCGCGCAAGAAGCACATTGCGGCATACATGATTTCACCGCGGGATTTGCCGTTACGCGGGAAAATGCACTGGCTGTAAAGGAAATCAAGCTTGACCATATCAAAATTCCACTCGTTGAGAATGACATCGAAGAAATGCCTGATATAATCTCTCACTTCATCGTTGAAAATATCAAAGATGTATGCGCCGCCCCACGCCGGAACGCCGACAAGTGATTTGCCGTTTTCATCCTTAATCAGCCAATCGGGGTGCTCCTTTGCCATTCTTGACTTGATTTGGCAGGAGAAGGGAGCTACCCAAATGCCCGCTTTATAGCCCTTTTGGTGAATTTTATCGGCAATGTATGCCATACCGTTGGGGAATTTTTCGGGGCAGGGGTCGAGCCAGTCGCCGACAAAGGGCTCGTAACCGTCATCAATTTGGAAAATGGAAACCTCATCCTTCACAGGGTCGAGACCGTCTAAATCGCGCAAAATAATATCCTCATTGATATTTTGGAAATAGTTATACCAAGAGGTATAGCCGCTCATTTGACCGTTTCTTGTTGCGGGCATTTCCTGCATACCGAAATAGGCATCAAAGACTGCATCATAGCTGCCTTCAAAGTAAACGACATCAAAAATCGTGTAATCCTCGGTCACCACTTTACCTTCAACATCCTTGCAGATGGCAAAGTAATCATCATTCATTTTAACCTTGAAATAGGTGAAGCCGGTTTTTTCGCTCAAGGAGCCCCAAAGCTTGCAATCCTCGCCGTTGCGAATGTATGTGTAGCAGTGGGAATGAAATTCGCCCGGCAGCTCGCTGTACTCCACAAAATATTCATCGCCGAACATCTTGGTTAAGTGGGAGGTGAATTTGCTCACTTCGGCAATTTTGGTAGAGCGCTTTTGCACATCAAAGTTTTTGTATTCTCTGGATGTGGTCCATGATTGGTAACCGCCGGCATAAAAATTATCGCCGGGTACGAAGGCATAGTCACTCTCGGCTGCAAAAGTCACAAGCTCAAAAGCTTTTTTCGGCTTCATCACGACAGTGAAGCGCTCAGCGGTATCGGTGATATCGAGCGCATAGAAATCGTTTTCAAGCTCGTTGGTTGTCACAATGCCAAACTCGGTTTTGTACTTAATGACAAAATTTCTTTCCATAATACACTCCGTTCTAACCTCGCAAGGTTATTTATTATATTATACAAATTCTATTTTAGCAGATAAATATAATTTGTTCAATATTTTTTGCTAATTATTCTTCAAAATTTGGCGAAGATGTGATATACTATACTAAATATTCGACAAGAAGTAGCAAAAGGATTATTTCATGAAGAAATTTACGACCCGCTCCGCACAAGAAACTGCACACCTCGGTGAAATCTTTGCCAAAGATTGCCGCCTGGGTGATGTTATCGCTTTTTTTGGCGGAATGGGTATGGGAAAAACGACTTTTATGAAAGGGCTTGTAAAGGGGCTGGGAATCAGTGCCGATGTTACAAGCCCTACTTTTTCGCTTGTCAATGAATACCGCGGCGCGGAAAAAGTGCTGTATCATTTCGATATGTACCGCATCAATACTTGGGAGGACTTGTATTCCACCGGCTTCTTTGATTACCTTGATACCGATGCTGTTTTAGCCTGCGAGTGGAGCGAAAATATCGAAAACGCTTTGCCCGAGGGCTGCATCTATATCCGTTTTTCACAGGGAAAAAATGAAACCGAGCGGGTGATTGAAATCGGAAAAGGGGAAGAATTTGATGAAAATATTGGCGATTGATTCTTCCGCAGTCAGTTGCAGTGTTGCGGTAAGCGAAGATAAGCAAATTTTAGCTGCTCAGTTTGTCAATAACGGCTTGACCCATTCTCAAACCCTGATGCCGATGGTGGATGCCGTGTTAAAAAAAGCCGGGCTTTCGGCAGCGGATATCGATTTGTTTGCAGTGACCAACGGCCCCGGTTCCTTTACCGGTGTCAGAATCGGTGTTGCTGCTGTCAAAGGGCTTGCTTTTGCGCATGGTACACCGTGTATCGGGCTTTCGACCTTAGAAGTGATTGCGGCAAATGTATCGAAATGCGATGTGATTGCCATCGCCTGTATGGATGCCAGGCGCAACCAGGTTTACACCGCTACCTTTGAAAGCGGCTCTTTAAAGCGCTTGAGTGCGGATGAAGCGTGTGCCATCAAGGATATGACCGAGCGCATTAACAGCTACAATCAGCCTGTGTACTTAGCGGGCGACGGTGCAAAGCTTGCCTATGAAGTGCTAAAGGAACAGTGCCCCCGTGTTCACCTTGTCGATGAGAGTGAATTGTACCAAGATGCACGCCGTGCGTGCGCTCTTGCGTATGAATATAAAGATAAAGCTTATGAAAGCGCCTTGCTTGTGCCGCGCTATTTGCGCCTGTCACAAGCGGAGCGCGAATTGAAAAAAAGAAAGGATAAATCACTATGATTGCAATTGGCGCGGACCACGGCGGATTTGAGCTCAAAGAAGCCGTAAAAAAGCATTTGGAAGAAAGAAAGATAGAGTACAAGGATTTCGGCACCTACAGCGGCGAAGCGGTGGATTACCCGGTTATTGCAAAAAGCGTCGGCGAAGCGGTAGCAAAAGGGGAGTTTGAGTGCGGTATCTTAGTTTGCGGTACCGGTATCGGGATGTCTATTGCAGCCAATAAAGTCAAGGGCATTCGCGCGGCATGTTGCTCCGATACCTTCAGCGCAAGGTTTACCAAGATGCATAATAACACAAATATTTTGTGCTTTGGCGGCCGTGTCATCGGCGCCGGCTTGGCAATTGATGTGGTTGACGCTTATTTGGATGCTTCCTTTGAAGGCGGCAGGCACGAAAAAAGAGTCAATATGATTATGGAGATAGAAAATAATTAAGCTTAAATATTGGAGGTATTGAATCATGGCTAATGTAACAATTTTTGACCATCCGCTCATTCAGCACAAGTTGGCTATTTTGAGAGATGAAAAAACAGGCACAAATCAGTTCCGCACATTAATCAGCGAAATTGCAAACTTAATGTGCTACGAAGCAACCAGAGATTTACCGCTTCAAGAGGTTGATGTTAAAACACCGATGGGTATTTGCCACGCGAAGATGGTAAAGGGCAGAAAGCTTGCATTTGTTCCGATTTTGCGCGCAGGTCTCGGCATGGTAGACGGTGTCCTGAGTCTTGTGCCTGCAGCTAAGGTTGGGCACATCGGTCTTTACAGAGATCCCGAAACCGCACAACCGGTGGAGTATTACTGCAAATTACCGGCAGATATCAATGACCGTGAGGTGATTGTTTTAGACCCGATGCTTGCAACCGGCGGTTCTGCTATTGATGCTATCACCATGATTAAGCAAAAGGGTGCAAAAACAGTGAAGTTTATGGGCATTATCGCTGCTCCCGAAGGCTTGAAGGCATTGGAAGAAGCGCATCCCGATGTTGATATTTACTGTGCGGCACTTGATGACCACCTCAATGAGCACAAGTACATTATCCCGGGTCTCGGCGATGCCGGCGACAGAATCTTCGGCACAAGATAATCATCGAAATAACAGGGCATTACAGGCGATAGCATCGCCGTAATGCCTTTCTTTTTGCAAGCCGACAAAATTTACAATTTGTTTATACATTTTAAGCAAAACTATATTATAATAAGCATAATTGAGGTGAGCGGTATGTTTGGATATGTCAAGGCAGATTTAAGCAAGTTAAATGATGAAAAAACCGAGCAGTACCGCCGTGTTTATTGCACTCTTTGTGAAAGCTTAAAAAAGCACTACGGTGTGTTTTCAAGGTTTTTACTCAATTATGATATTACCTTTTTAGCTTTGCTAAAATTAAACGAAGCCAATCAAAGCGAGCAACAGTGCATGCATTATTGCCCGTATAAATTCAAGAAGTGCGCCATGCTTGCAGGGCAGGAGGAAGTGTTTTTTTACTGTGCCTCGGTTTTAATCATTTTGGCATATGAAAAAATTCTTGATAATATCCGCGATGAAGGCTTTTTTAAAAAGCTGCTGTATCGGCTCTTGCGGTTAATATTTCACCGCAAGTATCGTAAAGCAAAAAGAAGTTATCCTGATTTATGCGATAAAATAAGACAAAATATGATATTGCAGGCGCACTACGAAGCACAGCTTGCCTCCTTAGATAAAGCCGCGCACCCGACAGCCGATTCCCTGGGGCTGATATTCAGTGAAGGCGATAAGGAAAGCCCTCTGTACTATTTCGGCTATATGCTCGGCAGGTGGATATACTTTATCGATGCGGCAGATGATTTGGAAAAAGATAAAAAAAGCGGTTCCTTTAACCCTTTTTTCAGCGGGATAGAGGAACATCGCATAACGCAAATATTAAATCTTTCTATCGGCGAGGCGGCAAATGCCTATGTCCGGATTGAGAAAGGGCAGTATTCGCCGATTATAGAAAACATTATTTATGAAGGAACAAACACTGCACAAGAGCGGATTTTGAAAGGAGCAACGAATTGAATCCTTATGAAGTTTTAGGCTTGCCTGAGGGGTCATCCCCCGAGGAGGTAAACAGAGCATATAAAGAAAAGATGGCTTTTTATGCATCTGCCGAAGGCGACTACAGTGCACAAATTGAACAGTTGAACACAGCCTACGATGCGCTGATGTATAACGGGCAGTCTACCTACAGCGCTACCGCCGGAGAAAGTAATCGCTACGGCGATGTGCGCGCAAAAATGCGCGAAAAGCGTTATGAGGATGCCGAAACAATTTTGGATGGTGTTCCAATTTCCGACAGAGATGCCGAGTGGTATTTTTTAAAAGGAAAGGTGCTTCACTCGCGCGGTTGGCTGGAGGATGCGGCGGATTGCTATGCCAAGGCGGTTCAATATGAGCCGAATAACCCCGAGTACAGCGAAGCCTATAACAGTGTGAAAGCCAAAAGAGAAGGCGATTTCAGAAACGATTGGAGGCAGAGCAATAGCGACAATAGCGGCTGCACCGGCAGTGTGTGCAAAATCTGCACAGCGCTAACGTGCTGCGATTGCCTTTGCTCAATGTGCCGATGATGAAAAAAAGCCTTAAAATTGCCTTTGGCGGTATTTTAACCGCCTTTAGTGTTATTTTGATTTTGTTGGGAAATATCCCTATGGCG